>JAKLIE010000099.1 GCA_022709775.1 Pseudomonadota bacterium | reverse complement strand
CACCGGGTCGCTGATCAAGCGGTATGGCACGCTCAAGGTGATCGTCGCGGGCGTCGCGCTGGTGTGCGCGTGCGTGGCGGTGGCGCTGTCGGGCACGTCGGTCGCGCACTTCCTCGTTGCGCTGGCGCTGCTCGGCGTCGGTTGGAACTTCATGTACACGGGAGGGACGACGCTCCTCACCGAGTCCTACGCGCCGTCCGAGAAGGCGCGCGCGCAGGGCGCAAACGACTTCGCGGTGTTCGCGACGATGGGCGTCTCGTCGTTCTCGTCGGGCGCGCTGGTGTCGGTCGCCGGCTGGGAGCGCATGAACATGCTCGCGCTGCCTGTGCTCGCCGTCGTGGTCGTGGCCGTCGTGTGGCTCGCGAGGCTGCGCAGGGCGCCCGCAGCCGCCTGACGGCGCGCTTCAGCGATGTCGCCGACCGCGATCCGCGACGTCCGCTTCTTCACCGCCCGATCGACGCTGTCTCGACCGATCGCCGACGCGACGCACGCCATTTCCGGGATCCGCTTCGTCGTCGCCGGGATCGAGCTCGCGAACGGCGTGACGGGGCAGTCGCACCTGCTGGCATTCCACTATTCTCCGCACGCGATCGCCGGCGCGTGCCGCGACCTCGAGGCGTTCCTGCGCGGGCGCGATGTCTGCGACACCGAAGCGGTCATCCGCGACTGGGACACGGAGAGCGAGTACTTCGGGCACGCCGGCGTCAACCGCTGGGCGCTCGGCCTCGCCAACCTCGCCATGTGGGATGCGCGGGGCAAGGTCGCCCGCGCGCCGGTGTGGAAGCTGCTGGGCGGCGAGGCGCGTCCGGTCCCGGTCTACGGGAGCGGCGGCTGGCTCTCGTACTCGGACGACGAGCTCGTCGACGAGGTTACCGGGTACGCGAAGCGCGGCTTCCCGGCGGTCAAGGTGAAGGTCGGCTCGAAGGAGCCGGGCCGCGATCTCGAGCGGCTCGCGCGCGTGCGCGAGGCGGTCGGTCCGCACGTACGCGTGATGATGGACGCGAACCAGGGGATGACCGTCGACGCCGCGCTCGAGCTCGCGTCCGCCGCGCGCGCGCTGGCCATCGCCTGGTTCGAGGAGCCGATCGATCACCGCGACTTCGACGGCTATGCGTCGCTCCGCGCGCGAGCCGGGGTAGCGATCGCGATGGGCGAGCGCGAATACGACCTCGTGCCGTTGCGCGAGCTCGCCCGCCGCAACGCGATCGACCTGTGGCAGCCGGACCTGCTGCGACTCGGCAGCGTCGAGGCATGGCGCGCGTCCGCCGCGCTCGCGCAGGAGCACGGGATCCCGGTGCTGCCGCACTACTACCGCGACTACGACGTGGCGCTCCTGTGCACGATCCCGAACGGGGCGGGGGCCGAGTCGTTCGACTGGATCGACGCGATCGTCGATCGGCCGCTGCGCGTGGAAGGCGGGGACGCGTATCCGCGCGAGGAACCCGGGTGGGGGTTCGCGATCCGCGACGACGCGCTGTCGCCGCTGTAGGGTCGGAGACGGTGCTCGTGCATCCGTCGGCGCGCGGCGCACGCCGACGCCGAAGAGGTCGTCTTCGACCCTAGGTGCGGACCTGCCCGCTCCCCAGCACGATCCACTTGCGCGACGTGAGGCCCTCGAGGCCGACCGGCCCCCGGGCGTGGAGCTTGTTGGTCGAGATGCCGATCTCGGCGCCCAGTCCGAACTCGAAGCCGTCGGCGAAGCGCGTCGACGCGTTCACCATCACCGAGCTCGAGTCGACCTCGCGCAGGAAGCGCATCGCGGCGGCGTGGTCGTTGGTGACGATCGCGTCGGTGTGCTGCGAGCCGTACTCCGCGATGTGGTCGATCGCCTCGACGAGCGAGTCGACGATGCGCACCGCGAGGATCGGCGCGAGATACTCCTCGCGCCAGTCCTGCTCGGTCGCCGGTCTCATGGCGGGCACGAGCGCGCGCGACCGCTCGCATCCGCGCAGTTCGACGCCCTTCTTCGCGTAGATCGCGGCGAGCGGCGGCAGCACGCGCGAGGCGATGGCCCCGTGCACGAGGAGCGTCTCCATCGTGTTGCACGGCGAGTACCGCTGCGTCTTCGCGTTGTCGGCGATGCGCACCGCCATGTCGACGTCCGCCGCGGCATCCACGAACACGTGGCAGACGCCGTCGAGGTGCCTGATGACCGGAACCTTCGCCTCGCGCGCGATGCGCTCGGTCAGGCTCTTGCCGCCGCGCGGCACGATCACGTCGACGTGCTTCTCGTCCGCGATCAGGTGGCCGACGGCCGCGCGATCGGTCGTTGCGATCACCTGCACCGCCGTCTCCGGCAGACCGGCCGCACGCAGGCCTTCGTGAACGCACGCGGCGATTGCCGTGTTGCTGCGGATCGCCTCGGAGCCTCCGCGCAGGATCGTCGCATTGCCGGACTTGAGGCACAGGCCCGCCGCGTCGGCGGTCACGTTCGGGCGCGACTCGTAGATGATGCCGACGACGCCGAGCGGCACCCGCATCATGCCGACCTGGATGCCGGTCGGGCGGTAGCGCATCTCCGAGATCTCGCCGACCGGGTCGGGCAGCGCGACGATCTGCTCGAGACCCTCGGCCATCGCGGCGATCCCCTTCGGCGTGAGCGTCAAGCGGTCGACGAATGCCGCGTCGTGTCCGGCCGCGCGTGCGGCAGCAACGTCCTCGGCATTGGCGGCCAGGAGCCTCGCCTCGTCGCGCCGGATCGCCGCGGCCATCGCGGCGAGCGCCCGATCCTTCGCCGCCGTGTCGGCGCGCGCCAGCACCCGGGCGGCGGCGCGCGCGGCCGCGCCGACGCCTCGCATGTACGCGGCGACGTCGGCGAACGTGCCAGGGGCGGGGTCGGCGAGATTCGTCATTCGGCGATTGTAGCGCGGGCCCGGGCGCGCGTCGGCGCTGCGCCGCCCGCCCTCATTCCCCGGAGAGCGTGCCCCTCTGCGAGAGCAGGACCGCGATCGGGCGCGTGGCGGCGAACTCGGAGAACACGATCGCCATGACCGCGGTGATCGGGACCGCGAGGAACGCGCCGGGCAGGCCCCACAGGCCCGACCAGACCGACAGGCTGAGCAGGATCGCGACAGGCGAGAGATTGAGCGAGTTGCCGAGCAGATAGGGATCGAGGAAGTTCCCGATGAAGAACTGCACGACCACGAGTGCGAGCGTGAGCGCGACGATCGTGTCGGCGTCGCCGAACTGGACGATCGCCATCGCGACCGGGAAGAAGACGGAGAGGAACGACCCGATGTAGGGGATGTAGTTGAGGAGCACGATCAGCATCGCCCAGAACGTCGCGAGCTCGAGGCCGAACCAGGCCATGACGAGCCAGCTCACGAACGCCTGCAGGATGCCAAGCAGTGTCTTGAGTGCGAGGTAGGAGCCGACGCGAGCGTTGACGTCGGCGACGATCTGGCGGATCAGCGCGGCGTTGCGCGGATCGGACGACAGCCTGTCGACCTTGGCCGAGAACGCGCGCCGCTCGACCAGCAGGAACGTGACGTAGAGGAGGACGACGATCGCGACGCCCAGGATCGATGCCGCGGCCGCCACCGTCGATCCGACGAGCGCCTGGATGCTGATCTGGTCGCGGACGAGCTGGCGCAGCGTGGCCCAGGTAGGCTCGCTCTCGAACCCGATGCGCGCGGCGAGGCCCTGTATCGTGCCGAGCAGCGACGCCTGGTATGCCGGCGCGCGCGCCGCGACGCGATCGATGTTGTCGATCGCGATGTACGCGATCAGCGTGAGCGCGCCGACGCTGACGATCACCGCCAGCGCGTAGCGCAGCTGCAATGGCAGCACGGCGCCGACGAGGGGGATCCGGGCCAACTGGCGCGTGAGCCCGACGATGACGAAGACGACGAGCATCGCCAGCACGATCGGGGCGAAGACGCCCTTGCCGATGTAGAGGAGCCAGCCGACGATCAGCGCCAGCACGCTGCCGTAGACCCACGCCTCCAGCTTGAGGTGGGACGGCGCGAGGGCGCCGACGGCCGCGGGATCCCGCCCGGCGACCCCGGGCGCGCCTGCGCCGTCGGAAGGACGCTCGCTCACGCGCGACCCCGGCTATCGCCGCACGTCGATCCGGCGCACGCCGTTCTCGCCGCCGATCAGGATCGTGTCGGCGCCGCGGCGCGCGAACAGTCCGACGGTGACGACGCCGGCGAGCTGGTTGATCTCCGTCTCGAGCCTGGACGGGTCGAGGATCTTCAGGTTGCGGACGTCTAGGATCACGTTGCCGTTGTCGGTCGTGAAGCCCTGGCGCAGCTCGGGCTGACCGCCCATGCGCACGAGCTCGCGCGCGACGTAGCTGCGCGCCATCGAGATCACCTCCACGGGCAGCGGGTACTTCCCGAGCACGTCGACGAGCTTCGACCCGTCGACGATGCAGACGAACTTGCGGGAGGCCGCCGCGACGATCTTCTCGCGCGTGAGCGCACCGCCGCCGCCCTTGATCATCGCACCGTGCTCGGTGACCTCGTCGGCGCCGTCGACGTAGACCGGCAGAGGCCCGACGTTGTTGAGCTCGTCGACCGGGATGCCGTGCGACTTCAGGCGCTCCGCGGTCCTGACCGACGAAGCCACGGCGCCCTTGATCCGGTGCCTGATCTTCGCGAGCTCGTCGATGAAGAAGTTCGCCGTGGAGCCCGAGCCCACGCCGATCCACGCGTCGTCGACGACGTGCGCGATCGCGTCGCGCGCGACGGCCTGCTTCAGTTCGTCCTGGGTCATGGCGGGCTCCGTTGCCGAAGCCCGCCATTCTACGCGGGCGCGGGCGTCGGGGTCCGCCCGGCCGCCGTCACTGCGGCACGCAGAACCGTACGCCCTCCGCTGCCCATCCCTGCGTGTTGACGAAGTTGCCGTACAGCGCGAGATTCGTCGTGAACCGGTGGTTGGGCGCACCGGTCTGGCCGTTGTTGTAGATCCGGTAGACCGGGATCGTGCCCGCGGGACAGGCGCCGCCGTCGTAGCGGTGGACGTAGAACGCGATCTTCTCGAACTGCCAGTCCGGGTTGTTACTGACCGCCTCGCATTCGCCGGGATCCGACGTGTAGAAGTGCGAGCTCTTCGGCGCGAAGGTCACGGTGAAGAAGCGGCACACGGGAATCGTGCCGTCGGCAGGTCCGTCGCGCACGTTGAACTCGAGGCCCGTGCGCGCGAACGCGCCGCCGTACGCGCCGCCGTCCAGGCCCGCGATCTCGTCGGCCTGGGCGGTCAGAAAGTAGTGGCCGAAGCCCGCGTGGAAATACTCGACGGCGGTGATCGGGGCCGCCGACGCGACGTCGCCGGTGATCTTCAATCCCATCGATTCGCGCCGGAACTCGTCGAGCGGCGGCGCCGTGCCCTGCGTCTCGACGGCGTCGAGGCAGGGGCCGAATCCCCGGTCGAAATAGACGTCGTCCGTGCCGGAGTACAGCCGCGTGACGAATGCGATCGTCGAGCCCGCCGGGACCGCCTTGTTGCCGAAGCTGAAGGTGGACTCGTGGGTGGTCGTCGCCATGTCGAGGACCAGCACGGACGCGGTTCCTATCAGCGGGCCGTCGTAGGTGCCGAGGCGCGCGTCGACCAGGATCCATCGGTCGCCCGGGAGCTGCGACCTGAGCCGGAGCGAAACGGTCCTGATCGACACGCCGGGGTAGTTCGTCACGTGGAAGCCGCGGTCGATCCGGTCGCTGGCGCCGCCCGGGTCGTACGGGCAGCTGAAGGTCGTGACGTCGGTGATGTCGGTGGGCGACCCCGTGATCATCAGGCCGACCGTCGCGCGCCGGAAGTCGTCGAGGGGCGCGGACGTTCCCTCGGTCTGCGTGACGTTCGAGCACGGACCCGCGCCGACGTCGTAGCTGACGTTGGCGGTCCCGGAAGTCACCACCTGCGTGAACACCAGCCGTGCACCCGCCGGCACGATCGCGCCGTCGAAGCGGAAGATCGTCGGCGCCGCTTCGGGCCCTATGGTGCGCGTGTGCTCGGAAACGCCCAGGACCGGCCCGTTGTACGCGTCGAGCTGCATCGTCAGCCTGATCGTACGGCGTTCGGAGACGGGAGCGGTGTGCGCGACCGTCACCGTGTCGACGGTGGTGCCCGCATAGTTCGACACGTAGAAGCCGCGCGAGATCGCGTCGCCGCCGCCGCCCTTGAACTGGCAGTCGACCAGCGTGGCGCCGTTAACGGCAGAGGATGCTGCGAGCATCGCGGCGCCGAAAGCGATCGCATGCATTGCCCGGTTCCGGCCCATGGCGAGCCTCCGTCGGCAAGCGGGGAGTACCCCGAGAAGGCCGATGCTAGCGTCGCGGCGAGCGGCTCTGCCAGCGGAATATTCGCGGGACGGAGGCACGGGCGCGCCGGCCGCCTGCGCGCCTTGACTGCGAATCGGCTCGCTCGCGCCCGGTGTTAGAAGGCTCAGCGCTTGCGCGCCGGCGGCAGGTCGGTGCAGACGCCTTCCGCCGCCTCGGCGGCGAGACCCACCGACTCGCCGAGCGTCGGATGCGGATGGATCGTGCGGCCGATGTCGACCGCGTCCGCACCCATCTCGATCGCCAGAGCTACCTCGCCGATCAGGTCGCCCGCGTGCGTGCCGACGATGCCGCCGCCGACGATGCGGTGCGTGGCGGCGTCGAACAGGAGCTTCGTGTGGCCCTCGTCGCGGCCGTTCGCGATCGCGCGGCCCGACGCGGTCCACGGGAACAGTCCCTTGGTGACAGCGATGCCCTTCGTCTTCGCCTCGTCCTCGGTCAG
>JAKLIE010000098.1 GCA_022709775.1 Pseudomonadota bacterium | reverse complement strand
CACGTAGCTCGACATGATGTGCAGCGCCCCGTCCTCGAGCAGCAGCACCTGGGCGCTCGGCGCGTCGCACAGGATCGACGCGCGCTTCGCGACCGCGTCCATCACCGGCTGCACGTCGGTCGGCGAGGCCGAGATCACGCGCAGGATCTCGCTGATCGCGGTCTGCTGCTCGAGCGCGGTCTTGAGCTCGGTCGTGCGCTCGTCGACCTTGCGTTCGAGGCCCGCGTAGCTCTCGCGCAGCTGCGCGGTCATCCGGTTGAACTCGCCCGCGAGCGCCTCCAGCTCGTCGCCGGTCTTCACGTGGATCGCGTGGTCGAGATGCCCCTCGCCGATCAGCTGCGCGCCCTCCTGCAGCGTGCGGATGGGGCGCGTCATGCCGCGGGCCAGGAAGAGCGCCGCGAGCGCCGAGAAGACGAGGCCGCCGAGCAGCAGCACGCCTATCCGCGCGACCGATGCGTTCAAGCGCGCGAACACCTCGGAGGTCGGCTGCACGACGAACACCTTCCAGCCCAGCGGATCGATGCCCGCGTGCGCGGAGAGGACCTCGGTGCCGCCCGCGTCGGTGGTCACGACGGCGCGCTCCTCGGCCCCGGCCTCCGCGAATGCCGCCTTGACGTGGGCGAATCCGGAGAGGTCGGTCTTGCGCAGCACCAGTCCGATGTCCGGGTCGGCGATCAGGTAGCCCGCCGAGTCGACGACGTAGGCCTTGCCCTTCTCGCCGATCTTGATGCGGGAGATCACGTCCCACATGAACTTGAGATTGACGTCGGCGACGGTGACCGGACCGCTGCCGCCGCCGGAGCGAACGGCGATCTGCATGTACGGCTCGGTCTCCTTGCGGAACGTGACGCGGCCGTACCACGGACGCGCGGCCGTCGGCTCGAGGAAGGCGGGGTCGCGGCTGCGATCGCGCAGGCAGTCGCCGGCCGCGTCCATCGCCAGGCGCGACACCTGCGACTTCTCGCAGCCGTCCGCGCCGATCCACGCGATGTCGGTGACGTCCGGCACCTGCTTCAGGAGCTTGAGGAACTCGAGTCGGCGCTGATCCGCGCCTTCGGCGCCGAGCTGCGGCAGCGCGGCGCCCTTGAGCTGCGCCTGCACCTGGAGGATGTACTGCTCGATGCGGCTCGCCGCCGCGACCGCCTTCTCGTGCTGCAGCGCGTGCAGCGCGTCGAGGGTTTCGCGGTAGGAGAAGTACAGCGAGATCGACGACGGGATCAGCAGCGCCGCGGTCACGAGCGCGAGGATCAGGACGAAATACTTGCGGAACAGCCGGTTGCCTGCCGGACGGCGGGCGGGTGGCGGGGCCGCTATCGCGCCTTGCGCGCCCTCGGTCCTGGTCGCAGGGGCGTCCATCAGCCGGCAGGCACCCTCGGGGGGGCGGAGGTGCGTGCCGTCACCGGATCACCTCTTCGGCGCGTGCGATCACCGCGGGCGGCACGCTGATGCCGATCGACGCGGCGGTCCCGCGATCGACGGCGGTCCGGATGTGCGTGGGCCGCTCCACCGGCATCAGCGACACGTCGGCGCCCTCGTGGATACAGGCGGCCTGCACGCCGACGCGCTTCGCGCGCGCCATCGACGCGAACGCGGGCTCGAACGCGTCGGCCGCCCGCACGTCGAAGGTTTCCGACGACATGCCGAGCGCTGCCGCGGCCCGGAGCGTCTCGTCGAGCTTGGCCTGGAAGCCCTGGTGGCGCGAGTTCGGCACGACCGGCCGCGACTACGTCGCCGGAGAACGCGACGACGACCGGCACCCGGCCTGCGACCGCGCGATGCTCGGCCGGCGCTGCGGGGCCCCGTGCGGCGACGACCTCTGCGCCTCCTGCCGCGATCGCATCGGCCAGTGCCCCGACGCTTGCCGCCTGCAGTTCGATCGTCCTCACGTCCAAAGCGAGCGTGCGCGGTTCCGCGGATCCGCGTTCGCGCAGTCCGGTCCGGGCTGCGTCGAGGATGCTCTCGCCGCCGCCCGCCCGGATCCACGCGACCCCGCGCGCGCGGGCCTGCGCGAGGACCGGCGCTTCCTGCGTCCGCAGTAGCGTGACGCCTGTCGAGCGCAGCAGCGTCCTTCGCTTCATCGGGTCTTCCCTGCGCTCAAGGTGACGTTTCTCCGTCCGCCGGGCGGTGTCGGGCGCGGCAAGCATCATGGCAGATCGGCCGCCACCTGGGATAGGCCGACGATTCACCTTGCCGGACGCCGCGCGGGGCGGGGAGTCCTGACCCCCGTCGACGGTGCCGCGGGCGGACTGGCGCCCCACCGGCCGGCAAGTGCATACTTTCCCGGTGATCGCCCGTCGGACCCTCCATCGCCTGGTCGCGCTTGCCGCGGCGCTCGCCATCGTCGCCGCACAGGCGGCCGCGGCGTCACATGCCTGCTCGCGGGGGATCGACGGCTTGCCGGCGCCCGCGATTGCGGCGCAACCGTGCGCCGAGCACGGGGGGGCGGCCGAGACGATGCCCGGCGAACGCGGCAACGCCAACCTGTGCGAAGTGCACTGCCAGGACACCGCGGTATCGGTCGCGGCGGCCGCAATCGCGCCGCCGCCCGACGCGGCGATAGCGATCCCGGCGCCGCCGGCCGCGTCGGACGGCATGCACGCGCCGCCGCCCGACGCGAAAGGAGCGGCGCCTCCGGCGCGCTCGCGCTTCTGCCGGCTCCAGCTCTGAGCCTCCGCTGACGTCGAGGGACGGTGCGCATGGGCGCGCCGTCGTCGTTTCGTGTCGTCCGGAGGTCTCATGCTTGCTCGACAGGACTCGTCCCGGGGTCGTCCGGGGTTTGCGCCGCATCCGCGATGGTCGGCGCGTCGCGTTCTCGCTGCGCTCGCTCTTGCAGGAGGCTCGACCGCCGGGTTCGCGCAGACCGGCGTGCCGCTGACGCTCGCGGAAGCCGAGCGGCTCGCCCTCGCGCGTTCCCCGCAGATCGCGGCGCAGCGTTCGCTCGCGGACGCCGCGCGCGAGATGGCGGGACCGGCGGGCTCGCTGCCCGACCCGAAGCTGATAGCGGGCTTCGAGAACGTCCCGACCGAGGGGGCCGACCGTTGGCGCCTCGACCGCGATCCGATGACGATGACGCGCGTCGGCCTGATGCAGGAATTTCCCCGCGCCGACAAGCTGCGCCTGAGGTCCGAACGGGCGACCCGGGACGCTGCCCGCAACGACGTCGCCGCGGACGTCGCCATGCTGGCGGTCCGGCGCGAGGTGGCTTCCGCGTGGCTCGCGCGGCACTACGCGCGGCGTCAATCGCAGGCGATCGTCGCGCAGATCGAGGAGGCGAGGCTGCAGCAGTCGACGACCGCCGCGCTCTATGGCGCCGGGCGCGCCTCCCAGGCCGACGTGCTCGCGACGCAGGCGATGGCGATCGAGCTCGCCAACCGTGCAACCGAGGCGGCGCTCGCCGGTGACCGTGCGAAGTTCGCCCTCGCGCGATTCGTCGGCGCCACCGAAGCCGACCGTCCGCTCGCCTCGCCTCCCGACGTGCTCTCGCTGCCGGAGGCGGCGACGCGGCTGACCGACGTCGACCGACAGCCCGACGTGCAGCTCGCTCGAGCGCAGGAGTCCGTCCTCGCCGCCGACGCCGACGTCGCGCGCGCCGCGCGCCTCCCCGACTGGAGCGCGGAGCTGACCTACGGCATCCGCGGCGCCGACTTCGGCAACATGGTGTCGCTGATGGTGCGCGTGGACCTGCCATGGTCGCCGGGAACGCGGCAGGACCGCGAATACGCGGCGAAGCTCAAGGAGCGCGACGCGGCGCGCGCGCAGCGCGAGGATCTGTCGCGCATGCGCGAAGCGGAGGTTCGGCAGACTCTCGCGGAATGGGATGCCGCGCGGGCGCAGGCCGCGCGCGTGCGGGACGAGCTCCTGCCGCTCGCCGCGCAGCGCATCGAGGCCGCGCTGGCGGCGTACCGAGGCGGCACCGGCATGCTCGCCGCGGTGCTCGAGGCGAGGCGCGCCGAGCTCGACGCGCGGCTCGCCCTGATCGGATTCGAGCAATCGGCCGCGCGCGCCTGGGCGTGGCTCGCGACCCTGCTTCCCGGGGAGGGCGCATGAACGCGAATCGACAACGCGGCGCGACGACGCGCGCCCTCGCGCTCGCGACGGCAGTCGCAGTCGTCGCCGGCGCGGGAGGCTACTTGCTCGGCACACGGCAGGCGAAGGTGCCGGAACCCGCCGCCGAGAGTCCCGCGAAGCCGGGCGCCGACGCCGCAGCTGCGGACGCAGGCGGCCGGCGCGTGCTGTACTGGCACGATCCGATGGTGCCGGGGCAGAAGTTCGACAAGCCGGGCAAGAGCCCGTTCATGGACATGCAGCTCGTGCCCGTCTACGCGGATGCGGCGGCGGATGCCGGCGGCGTCTCGGTGAGCCCGCGGCTCGCCCAGAGCTTCGGCGTACGCACCGTGGAGGCGCGGTCGGGCACGCTCGAAGCGGCGTTTCGCGCGACGGGAGCGGTGGCGGTCGACGAGCGGACGCTGACCGGCGTCCAGTCGCGCGTGCAGGGTTTCGTCGAGCGCCTGCACGTGCGCGCCACCTACGATCCGGTGCGCGAGGGCCAGCCGGTCGCGGACCTGTTCGTCCCCGAGTGGGTCGCGGCCCAGGAGGAGTTGCTCGCGCTGAAGGCGGGCACCGGCGCGGGGGCGGCGCTTCTCGTCGACGCCGCGCGCAATCGCCTGCGGCTGCTCGGCATGCCCGACGCCGAGATCGCGCGCGTCGAGCGCGAGGGGAAGAGCTCGGGAAGGGTGACCGTCGTCGCGCCGGTCGGCGGGATCGTCTGGGAGATCGGCGCGCGCGACGGCATGGCGGTGATGCCGGGGACCAACCTCGTGCGCATCGCCGGCCTCTCGAGCGTATGGGTGGTCGCGGAGGTGCCCGAGGCGCAGGCGGGGCTCGTCGTCGCCGGCGCTCCCGTGGAAGTCCGCGCGGCGGCGTCGCCCGACCGCGCGCTGCGCGGCGCCGTGGAGGCGCTTCTTCCCGAGGTGAACGCAGCGACGCGCACGGTGCGCGCGCGCGTCGTGCTGGCCAATCCCGGCGGAGCGCTCAAGCCCGGCATGTTCGTGACGGTCGCGTTCGCGGGAGCGAAGTCGCCGGCATCGGTGCTCGTGCCGTCGGAGTCCGTCATCCGCACCGGCACGCGCGACGTTGTGATCGTCGCGGCAGGCGAGGGCCGATATGCGCCGGTCGACGTCGAGGTCGGCCGCGAGTCGGGCGACCTGACCGAGGTCCGCCGAGGGATCGCGGCCGGCACGCACGTCGTCGCGTCCGGGCAGTTCCTGATCGATTCGGAGGCGAGCCTGCGCGGCGTGCTCGCGCGCATGAACACGGCGGGGGGCGCCGCCGCGCCGACCGCGGATCCGCACGCCGGTCACGGCACGGCCGCATCGCCGGCGGGGGCCGGTGAGGTCCACGTCGCGTCGGGCGTGGTGCGTGACGTCGACGGCGCCGACGTGTTCATCGAGCACGGTCCGATCCCGAGCGCCGGCATGGGCGGCATGACGATGGGGTTCAGGGCGCCCGCGGCGGGCATTCCCGCGAACGTGAGGAACGGGACCCGCGTCGACTTCGCGTTCACGTTCACGCCGCAGGGCGAGATGGCGCTGACGCGGATCGTCCCGTCCGCCGCGCCAGCGAAGGGGAGCGGCCCATGATCGCCGCCGTCATCCGCTGGTCGGTCGCCAACCGGTTCCTCGTGCTGCTCGCGGCGGCGATGGTCGCCGTTGCCGGCGTGTGGTCGGTCCGGCAGACGCCGCTCGACGCGATTCCCGACCTCTCGGACGTGCAGGTGATCATCCGAACAACGTTTCCGGGACAGGCGCCGCAGATCGTCGAGGATCAGGTCACCTATCCGCTGACCACGACCATGCTGTCGGTGCCCGGCGCGAGGGTCGTTCGCGGCTACTCGTTCTTCGGCGATTCGTTCGTCTACATCCTGTTCGACGAAGACACGGATCTCTATTTCGCACGCTCGCGCGTTCTCGAGTACCTGAACCAGGTGCAGGGGCGGCTTCCGCCGGGCGCGAGGGCGGCGCTCGGGCCCGACGCGACCGGCGTCGGCTGGATCTACGAGTACGCGCTCGTCGACCGCACGGGAAGCAACGACCTCGCGCAGCTTCGCGCGCTGCAGGACTGGTTCCTGAAGTACGAGCTGAAGACCGTTCCCGACGTCGCGGAAGTCGCGACCGTCGGCGGCATGGTCAAGCAGTACCAGGTCGTGCTCGATCCGGCGCGGCTCAAGGCCTACGGACTGCCGGTGGCGAAGGTCGTGGCGGCAATCCGCGACGCGAACCGCGAGTTCGGCGGCTCGGTCGTCGAACTCGCGGAAGTCGAGTACATGGTGCGGGTCAGGGGCTACCTGCGCACGCTCGACGACTTTCGCCGGATCCCGGTGAAGCTCGCCGAAGGCGGCACGCCCGTGCTGCTCTCGGACGTCGCGCGCATCCAGGTCGGCCCGGAGATGCGGCGCGGCATCGGCGAGTTCGACGGCGAGGGCGAGGCCGCCGGCGGCGTCATCGTGATGCGCTCGGGCAAGAACGCGCTGGAGACCATCGCTGCCGTCAAGGCCAAGATCGCGTCGCTGCAGGCCAGCCTGCCGAAGGGCGTGGAGATCGTGCCGACCTACGACCGCTCCAGCCTGATCGAGCGTGCCGTTGAGAACCTGAGCCGCAAGCTGATCGAAGAGTTCATCGTCGTCGCGCTGGTCTGCGTGGTGTTCCTGTTCCATCTGCGCTCGGCGTT
>JAKLIE010000097.1 GCA_022709775.1 Pseudomonadota bacterium | reverse complement strand
CCCTGCTCCGAGCCCTCCGGCACCACCGTGACGTCCGACTCGCCGCCGTCGCGCGCGATGCGGAAGACGATCGGCACCCCGGGCTTGGCGTTGGTCGCGCTCGCGACGTCGGACGGCGATCTTGCCGGCCGCCCGTCGACGGCGACGATGCGGTCGCCGGCGCGCATGCCCGCGGCCTCGGCCGGCTTGCCCGGCGACACCTGATCGACGACCGGTGCGCCCAGATCCGCCCGCAGTCCCAGCGCCGCCAGCGGATTGCCCTCCCAGTCGGCCGTGGCGAGCTCCGACACCGTCAGCAGGCGCGTCGCCCGGCTGCCGTCGGCGCGCTCGACCTCGACGTCGATGCTCGACCGGCCCTGCGACTTGACGATGCGCCAGCGCAGGTCCTGCAGGCTCGCCACCGGATCGCCGTCGACGGCGACCACGCGATCCCCGTCGGAGAACCCCGCGGCGGCCGCGGCCGTCCCGGGCGGCGGCGGCGCGAGCATCGCCCGCTGCCCGGGCACCCCGGCGACGAACGTCCCCGCGAACAGCACGACCGCGAGCAGCAGGTTCGCGATCGGGCCCGCCGCGACGATGGCGATGCGCTTGCCGACGCCCTGCCGGTTGAACGCGCGCGGCACGTCCTCCGGCGCGAGGTCGTCCTCGCGCTCGTCCGCCATCTTCACGTAGCCGCCGAGCGGGACCGCGGAGACCGCCCACTCGGTACGGTCGCGACCGACGCGGCGCGACCAGACCACGCGCCCGAACCCGACCGAGAACCGCAGCACCTTCACGCCGCACAGCCGCGCGACGAGGTAGTGGCCGAGCTCGTGGAACACGACGAGCACGCCGAGCACCACGAGGAACGCGCCTATCTTCCAGGCGAGTTCGATCATGCGGCGAGCGGGACGCCCGAAGCGTCGGCGGGCAGATGAAGGATCGCGCACGCCGCGCGGCGCGCCTCGGCATCCGCGGCGAGCGCCTCGTCGATCGTGCCGGCGGCGCGCGACGGCAGGCGCTCGAGCGTCTCGGCGCAGGCCGCGTGGATCGCAGGGTACGGGACGCGGCCGGCGAGGAACGCGGCGACCGCGACCTCGTTCGCCGCATTGAGCACGACGGTCGCGGCGCCGCCGGCGGCGAGCGCGTCGTACGCGAGCCCGAGGCACGGAAAGCGCTCGTTGTCGGGCGCCTCGAACGACAGCGCCGCGAGCGACGCTAGGTCCAGGCGGCCCACGCCGCTCTCGATGCGCGCGGGCCACGCGAGCGCCTGCGCGATCGGCGTGCGCATGTCCGGGTGGCCGAGCTGCGCCAGCACCGATCCGTCGACGTACTCGACGAGCGAATGGACGACGCTCTGCGGGTGGATCAGCACGTCGATCGCGGACGCCGGCGCGCCGAACAGCCAGTGCGCCTCGATCACTTCGAGCCCCTTGTTCATCATCGTCGCCGAGTCGACCGAGATCTTGCGCCCCATGCGCCAGTTCGGGTGCGCGCACGCCTCGTCGGGCGTGACGCCCGCGAGGTCCTCGACCGGGCGCCGGCGGAACGGCCCGCCCGACGCGGTCAGGATCAGCCGCCGGATGCCCGCGCGCGCCGGCTCGCCCACGTACCCCGGCGGCAGGCACTGGAACACGGCATTGTGCTCGCTGTCGATCGGCAGCAGCGTCGCGCCGCCCTCGCGCGCGGCGCGCATGAAGACCTCGCCGCCGATCACGAGCGCCTCCTTGTTGGCGATCAGGAGCCGCTTGCCGGCGCGCGCCGCGGCGAGCGTGGGCTCGAGCCCGGCCGCGCCCACGATGGCGGCGAGCACGGTGTCGGCGCCGGCGATCGTCGCGGCCTCGACGAGCCCCGCCGGCCCGGCGAGCACCCTCGTGCGAAGTCCGTCCGCCGCGATCTCGCGTTCGAGCGCGCGCGCCGCGTCGAGGTCGAGCAGCGCCGCGACGGCCGGCCGGAAGCGGCGGCAGAGCTCCGCGAGCTTCCCGGCGTTGCGGTGCGCGGCGAGCGCCTCGACCGCGTAGAGGTCGGGATGTCGCGCGATGACGTCGAGCGCCGAGTCGCCGATCGAGCCGGTCGCGCCGAGGAGGCTCACCCTGCGCATCGCCTCAGCCCCGCAGGAACCAGTGCGCGGCGAGCGCCGCCGGCGGCATCGCCGCGACCAGCGCGTCGATGCGGTCCAGCACGCCGCCGTGCCCGGGCAGCAGCGTGCCGCTGTCCTTCACGCCGGCAACCCGCTTCAGCCACGATTCGTACAGGTCGCCGACCACGGACAACGCCGCGAGCGCGAGCGCGAACGCGATCCACGCGACGACGGCGAGGGGCGCGACGGATCCGCCGTAGCCCGCCGCCTGCGCGAACGGCACCAGCGCCACGGCGTAGATCGCGACGGCCGCGAGCCCGCCGAACACGCCTTCCCAGGTCTTTCCGGGGCTCACGAGCGGGGCGAGCTTGCGCCGCCCGAACGCGCGACCGGCGAAATACGCGGCCGTGTCGGCGATCCACACGATCGCCATCGCCGCCAGCACGAGCCAGGGCGACCGCGCCTGCAGCTCGACCAGCGCGACCCACGCTCCCGCCAGCACGACCCACCCCGCGAGCGTCAGCGCGACCGGCGAGCGCGCGGGCCAGCGCCGGAACACCCAGGGCGGCGCGACCAGCAACCAGAACAGCGTGGCGAGCCCGCATGCCGCGAGCAGCACCTCGCGCGGCCAGCCGCGGTCGAGTCCCGCGCCGGACACGGCAAGCAGGACCGCCCCTCCCGCCGCGAGCGCACCGACGAGCAGCAGCCAGCCCGCCCGTCCGAACGACGCGAGGCGCGCCCACTCGTGGGCCGCGATCAGCACGGCGACGAGCGTCGCGGCCGCCCAGAGCACGGGCGGCAACAGGAACAGCGCCGCGAGCACGCACGGCACCAGCACGGCCGCGGTGGCGACGCGCGTCGCCAGCGGCGTCATGGCGACGTCGCCGGCGTCGCGAGCTGCTCGCTCGTGCGCCCGTAGCGCCGCTCGCGCTTGCGGTAGGACGAGATCGCCTCGTCGAGCGCCGCCGCGTCGAAGTCCGGCCACAGGAGGTCGGTGAACCACAGCTCCGTGTACGCGAGCTGCCACAGCAGGAAGTTGGAGATGCGCTGCTCGCCGCCGGTGCGGATGAACAGATCCGGCTCGGGCGCGTAGGCGAGCGCGAGGTACGGGGCGAGCGCGTCGGGTTCGAGCGGAGCCCCCTCGGCGAGCGCCTCGGGATGGCGACGGTAGCAGGTCCGCGCCGCCTGCGCGATGTCCCATCGGCCGCCGTAGTTCGCGGCGATCGTGAGCGTGAGGCGCGGATTCGCCGACGTGAGCGCCTCGCCCGACTCGATCAGGCCGCGGATGCGCGCGTCGAAGCGGCCCGTGTCGCCGATCACCTTGAGACGGATCCCGTTGTCGTGGAGCTTCCCGACCTCGACCTCGAGCGAGCGCAGGAACAGCTCCATCAGGATCGACACCTCGTCGGCGGGGCGGCGCCAGTTCTCGCTCGAGAACGCGAAGAGCGTCAGGAAACCGATGCCCCGCTCGACGGCCGCACGCACGATCGTCCGGACCGCCTCGACGCCTCGCCTGTGGCCGGCCACGCGAGGCAGCAGCCGCTGCTTCGCCCAGCGGCCGTTGCCGTCCATGATGATCGCGACGTGCCGCGGCACGTCGCGCGCCTCGGGAATGTCGCGGGTGGAGGAAGTGAACACCGGAACGTCGTGGCGTCGGGGGTGCGTGCGCGT
Organism: Pseudomonadota bacterium; assembly: GCA_022709775.1. Next base: position 2,996 of record JAKLIE010000097.1, on the reverse strand, counting down.
CCCGGGGGTCCGGGGGGCGGGAGCCGCCCTCAGACCGCCATCAGATCGGCTTCCTTCGCGTGCAGGATCTTGTCGATCTCCGCCACGAAGCGGTCGGTGAGCTTCTGGACGTCGTCCTGCGCCCGGCGCTCGTCGTCCTCCGCGACCTTGTGCTCCTTGAGGAGTTTCTTCAGGTGCTCGATCGCATCCCGGCGCACGTTGCGAACGGCGACGCGCGCGTCTTCCGCCTCGTGGCGCACGACCTTGATCAGGTCGCGGCGGCGTTCCTCGGTGAGCGCGGGCATCGGCACGCGGATCATGTCCCCGGCCGAGGCAGGATTGAGCCCGAGGTCCGAATCGCGGATCGCCTTCTCGATCGCGGGGACGAGCTTCTTCTCCCACGGCTGCACGGTGATCGTTCGCGCATCCGCCAGCTGGACGTTGGCGACCTTCGGGACCGCGGTCATCGTGCCGTAGTAGTCGACCATGACGTGGTCGAGGATGCCCGCGTGCGCGCGGCCGGTCCGCACCTTGCCGAGGTCGACCTTGAGCGCCTCGATCGTCTTCGCCATCTTCTGCTCGGCGCCCTTCTTGATCTCCGGAATCATCGTTGCGTCTCCTGCGCGCCCGCCGGGCCGCCCCAAGGGCGCGGCCCCCCGGGGGGAAGCGAGCGAAGCGAGTTTCGGGGGGATGTCACCCGCGCGCCCGCCGGGCCGCCCCAAGGGCGCGGCCCCCCGGGGGGAAGCGAGCGAAGCGAGTTTCGGGGGGATGTCACCCGCGCGCCCGCCGGGACGCCCCAAGGGCGCGGCCCCCCGGGGGGAAGCGAGCGAAGCGAGTTTCGGGGGGATCTCATCTAGCAGTGCACCAGCGTGCCCTCGTCCTCGCCCATCACGACGCGCTTGAGCGCGCCGGGCTCGAAGATCGAGAACACCTTGAGCAGCATGTCCTGGTCGCGGCACAGCGCGAGGGCGGTGGCGTCCATCACCTTCAGGTTCCTGACGATCGCCTCGTCGAACGTGAGGTCGGCGTAGCGACGCGCAGAGGCGTCCTTCTTCGGGTCGGCCGTGTAGACGCCGTCGACCTTGGTCGCCTTGAGCACGATGTCGACGCCCATCTCCCGGCCGCGCAGCGCAGCGGCCGTGTCGGTCGTGAAGAACGGGTTGCCGGTGCCCGCCGCGAAGATGACGACCTTGTGCTCCTCGAGGTGGCGCAGCGCGCGGCCGCGGATGTAGGGCTCGGCGACCTGGTCGATGCGCAGCGCGGACTGGACGCGCGACTCGACGCCGGCGCGACGCAGCGCGTCCTGCAGCGCGAGCGCGTTCATCAGCGTCGCGAGCATGCCCATGTAGTCGGCCGTCGCGCGGTCCATGCCGGCCGCGCCGGGGGCCACGCCGCGGAAGATGTTGCCGCCGCCGATGACGACCGCGATCTCGACGCCGAGCCGGTGGACCTCGCCGATCTCGGCGACGATCCGGTCGATCACCTCGCGGTTGATGCCGTAGGGATCGTCGCCCATCAGCGCCTCGCCCGAGAGCTTGAGCAGGATGCGCTTGTAGGCCGGCTGGGGCGCCGCGGTCGTGACGGCGGCGAGCGGCGTGGGCACGGGCGGGTTCATCGCTACCTCCGAACGGACTCGCAACCGGCGCGGAAGTTCATCGGCGACACCCCGGATCCGCTCGCGCCGAGCGGATCCCGGGGACCGGCCGGGAGCCTTGGAAGCACCCGGCCGCCTCGCGCCCCTACGCCTTCGCCATCGCGGCCACCTCGGCCGCGAAGTCGTCCTTCCGCTTCTCGATGCCCTCGCCCACGACGTACATCGCGAACGCCTTCACCGACGCACCCTTCGCCTTCAGCACCTTCTCGACCGTCTCGTCCGGATTCTTGACGAACGGCTGGCCGAGGAGCGTCACTTCGGCGAGGTACTTCGCGATGCGCCCGTCGACCATCTTCGCGACGATTTCGGGAGGCTTTCCCGACTCGGCCGCCTGCGCCGAGAAGATCTCGCGCTCCTTGGCGACGAGCTCCGCGGGAACCTGGTCCTTCGAGACGCACACCGGGCGGATCGCACCGGGCGCGCCCGACGCGGCCACGTGCATCGCGATGTCCTTGCCGAGCGTGTCGTCGCCGCCGTCGAAATCCACGATGACGCCGATGCGGCCGCCGCCGTGGACGTAGCTCGCGAGCCGCGACGCGGTCGCGAAACGCCGGAAGCGGCGGATCGACAGGTTCTCGCCGATCTTCTGGACGAGCGCCTGGCGCACCGACTCGACCGTGCCGCCGTCCATCGGCAGCGCCGACAGCGCCGCGACGTCGGCCGGGTTCTTCACGGCGACGAGCTCGGCGAGCTTCCGCGCGAACGCGACGAAGTCCTCGTTGCGCGCGACGAAGTCGGTCTCGCAGTTCACCTCGACCATCGCGCCGGACTTCGCGTCGGCCGACATCCACGCGCCCACGATGCCCTCGGCCGCGACGCGGGACGCCGCCTTCGACGCCTTGGCGCCCGAGCGGATGCGCAGAAGCTCCTCCGCCTTCGCCATGTCGCCGTCCGATTCGGCCAGCGCCCTCTTGCACTCCATCATGCCCAGCCCGGTACGGCTGCGCAGCTCCATCACCATGCTCGCGGAAATGTCCGCCATCCTGTGCTCCGTGTCTCGCTGTCGCGGGGGCGCGCATCGTTCCGCGCCACCGCCGTCCCCGCCGTCGCCGGCCGGGCGCTGTCCTCGAAAGAAGGGGGCCGGCGGCCCCCTCCCCGATGCGTCAGGGCTACTTCGCCTCCTCGGCGACCTCCACGAACTCGTCGCTTCCCTGGACGATCTCCTGGATCACGGCGTTGCGGCCTTCCAGGATCGAGTCGGCGGTGCCGCGCGCGTAGAGCCTGATCGCGCGGCTCGAGTCGTCGTTGCCCGGGATCACGTGCGCGATCCCCTCCGGCGAGTGGTTCGTGTCGACCACGGCGACCACCGGGATGCCGAGCTTCTTCGCCTCGGTGACCGCGATCTTGTGGAAGCCCACGTCGA
>JAKLIE010000096.1 GCA_022709775.1 Pseudomonadota bacterium | reverse complement strand
GCTTTTCCTTGAGCTTGTAGAGCTTGTCGCGCAAGGCCGCGGCCTTCTCGAACTCGAGGTTCTTCGCGGCGTCGAGCATCTGCTTCTCGAGGAGCTTGAGCTCGCGCTCGAGGTCCTTGCCCGGCATCGCCTCGTACTTCGCCTGCGCCTGCGCGGCCGCGAGCTCGCGACGGCCTTCCTCGACGTCGTAGACGCCGTCGATGATGTCCTTGATGCGCTTCTGCACGCCCTTCGGCGTGATCCCCTTCGCCGCGTTGTACGCGACCTGCTTCGCGCGGCGCCGCTCGGTCTCGCCGATCGCCTTGCGCATCGAGTCGGTCATCGTGTCGGCGTAGAGGATCGCGGTGCCGTTGATGTGACGCGCCGCGCGGCCGATCGTCTGGATCAGGCTGCGCTCGGCGCGCAGGAACCCTTCCTTGTCCGCGTCGAGGATCGCGACGAGCGACACCTCGGGAATGTCGAGGCCCTCGCGCAGCAGGTTGATGCCGACCAGCACGTCGAACTCCCCCAGGCGGAGGTCGCGGATGATCTCGACGCGTTCGACGGTGTCGATGTCCGAGTGCAGGTAGCGGACCCTCACGCCGTTCTCGCCCAGGTAATCGGTGAGGTCCTCCGCCATGCGCTTCGTGAGCGTGGTGACCAGCACGCGCTCCTTCCGGTCGACGCGGATCCGGATCTCGGACAGCAGGTCGTCGACCTGCGTCTGCGCCGGCCGGACCTCCAGCATCGGGTCGACGAGGCCGGTCGGGCGCACGAGCTGCTCGACGACCTGCCCCGCGTGCTTCTGCTCGTAGTCGGCCGGCGTGGCGGACACGAACGTCGTCTGCGGCAGCAGCCGCTCGAACTCCTCGAACGTGAGCGGGCGGTTGTCGAGGGCGGACGGCAGCCTGAAGCCGTAGTTGACGAGGTTCTCCTTGCGCGCACGGTCGCCGCGGAACATGCCGCCGACCTGCGGGATCGTCACGTGGCTCTCGTCGACGAACATCAGCGAGTCGCGCGGCAGGTAGTCGATCAGCGTCGGCGGCGGCTCGCCGGCCCTGCGACCCGACAGGTGGCGCGAGTAGTTCTCGATCCCCTTGCAGAAGCCGATCTCGACCATCATCTCGAGGTCGAAGCGCGTGCGCTGCTCGATGCGCTGCGCCTCGATCAGCTTCATCTGCGAGACGAAGAACTCCTTCTGCTGCGCGAGCTCCGACTTGATCTTCTCGACCGCGTCGAGGACCTTCTGGCGCCCGGTCACGTAGTGCGACGACGGGAACACGGTGAAGCGCGAGATCTTCTGCTTGACGTGGCCGGTCAGCGGATCGAACAGCTGCAGCGACTCGACCTCGTCGTCGAACAGCGAGACGCGCACCGCGTTCTCCGCGTGCTCGGCCGGGAAGATGTCGAGCACGTCGCCGCGCACGCGGAACGTGCCGCGCCGGAAGTCCGCCTCGTTGCGCGCGTACTGGAGCTCGGTCAGGCGCTTGATCGCGTCGCGCTGGGCGAGCTTGTCGCCCGTGCGCAGGTGCAGGATCATGCTGTGGTACTCGGACGGGTCGCCGATGCCGTAGATCGCCGACACCGTCGCGACGATCACGCAGTCGCGCCGCTCGAGGATCGCCTTCGTCGCCGACAGCCGCATCTGCTCGATGTGCTCGTTGATCGAGCTGTCCTTCTCGATGTAGAGGTCGCGCGACGGGACGTAGGCCTCGGGCTGGTAGTAATCGTAGTAGCTGACGAAGTACTCGACCGCGTTGTTCGGGAAGAATTCGCGGAACTCCGAGTAGAGCTGCGCGGCGAGCGTCTTGTTCGGCGCGAGCACGAGCGCGGGCCGGCCGGTGCGCGCGATCACGTTCGCCATCGTGTACGTCTTGCCCGAGCCGGTGACGCCGAGCAGCGTCTGGAACGAGAGTCCGTCCGCGAGCCCTTCGACGAGCTTCGCGATCGCTTCCGGCTGGTCGCCGGCAGGCGGGAACGGCTGGTGGAGCTCGTAGGGGCTGTTCGGGTAGGTTACGACCATGGCGTTCGACCTGGGGTCGCGGGGTCGGGCAAACGGGCATTGTAGAACGAACGATCGTTCGGCCGCCAGCCCTTCGAACACCGGGGTCAGATTCAAATCTGACCTCGGTTCGGCTATCCGGCCGATGGGCGAACGCGGGCGACCCGAACGACTATCGCATCGATCGGCGTTCGCCCCCGTCCCCCGCTCCAAGGCATGGCACGCACAACCCGTTGCTTCGTCCCAGGCCATGCGCTGCACATCGTCCAGCGAGGCAACAATCGGTCGATCTGCTTCGTCGACGACGCAGACCGGGTCGTCTACCTCGGGATGCTCGCCGAACTGGCCGGCGAGACCCGATGCGCCGTCCACGCCTACGTTCTCATGGGCAATCACGTTCACATGCTGGTCACACCGGAGTCGCCGAACGCGCCATCGTCGCTCATGCAGAGGATCGGCATGCGCTTCGCGGCGTACGTGAACCGCAGGCACCGGCGCACCGGGACGCTCTGGGAAGGGCGATTCCGGTCCTCGGTCGTCGAAACCGACGACTACGTCGCGTCGTGTCACCGTTACATCGAGCTCAACCCCGTGCGTGCCGGCATCGTCGAGCGGCCCGACGAGTATCGATGGTCCAGCCATCTCGCGAACATCGGGGCGACCGTGCAGGGATTTCTCACTCCCCATCCCACGATCTCCGCCCTGGGGCGCGATCCCGACAGGGCGCGGGCCGCCTATCGCGGACTGTTCGACAAGCCTCTCGACGACGCGGTGCTCGGGCTGCTGAGGCAAGGCATGGGCAGCAACCGCGCAAACCTCGCACCGGGGTCGGATTCGAATCTGACCCTGGTCTTCGGTTCTTGAGGTCAGCCCGCCCCGAACTGCAGTTCGGCGAGCCGCGCGTAGAGCGGGTTGTCGCGGACGAGCGCATCGTGGGGCCCCGACGCGATCGAGCGCCCGCGATCCATCACCACGATCCGGTCGGCGTGACGCACCGTGGCGAGCCGGTGAGCGATGATCAAGGTCGTGCGGTTCGCCATCAGTCGCTCGAGCGCAAGCTGAACCATGCGCTCGCTCTCGGCGTCGAGCGCGCTCGTCGCCTCGTCGAGCAGCAGGATAGGGCGGTCGGCGAGCACCGCGCGCGCGATCGCGAGCCGCTGCCTCTGCCCCCCCGACAGCCTGACGCCGCGCTCGCCCAGGAAGCTCGCGTACCCGTCGGGGAGCCGCTCGACGAACTCGGTCGCATACGCCGCCTCGCACGCCGCGCGGACCTGGTCTTCGTCCGCTTCCGGACGCCCGTAGCGCACGTTGTCGAGCACGCTCGCGGCGAAGATCACCGGGTCCTGCGGCACGAGCGCGATGCGTTGCCGGACCGCCGCGGGATCGGCGTCGCGCACGTCGATCCCGTCGATCCGCACCGCGCCGACCTGCGGGTCGTAGAAGCGCAGCAGCAGCTGGAAGACCGTGGTCTTGCCCGCTCCCGACGGGCCGACGAGCGCGACCCGCTCACCGGGGCGCACCTTCAGCGTGAAGTCCTCGAGCGCAGCGGCGTCGGGCCGCGACGGGTAGTGGAACGTCGCGGCCTCGATCGCGATCTCGCCGCGCGGCGGCACGGGCAGCGCGACCGGATGCGCCGGCGCCGCGATTTCCGGAACCGCCTCGAGCAACTCGAACAGCCGCTCGGTGGCGCCCGCCGCGCGCTGCAGGTTGCCGATCACCTCGCTGATCGCCGCGACCGCGCTCGCGACCAGCACCGAATAGAACACGAACGCCGACAGCTGGCCCGCGCTCATCCGGCCTTCCAGCACGTCGTGGCCGCCGACCCACAGGATCACGCCGATCGCGCCGAACACGAGCAGGATCACCGTCGCGACGAGCGCCGCGCGCTGGCGGAAGCGGGACCGCGCCGCGTCGAACGCCGCCTCGACGCGATCGCCGAAGCCCCGGCGGTCCGCCGCCTCGTGCACGTAGGCCTGCATCGTGCGGATCTCGTGCAACGCCTCGTCGACGTAGGCGCCGACGTCGCCCAGCCGGTCCTGGCTCGCGCGCGCCAGCCTGCGCGCGCGGCGACCGGACAGCACGATCGGCGCCACCGTGAGCGGCACGCCGACCAGCACCAGCAACGTGAGCTTGAAGCTCGTGAGCGCGAGCATGACGAGCCCGCCGACGAGGAGCAGCAGGTTGCGCAGCGCGAGCGACGCGGACGTCCCGATCACCATGTCGAGCATCGCCGTGTCGCTCGTGAGCCGCGAGATCACCTCGCCGGTGCGCGTCATCTCGAACCAGCCCGGCGGCAGCGTGAGCAGGTGGTCGAACACCGCGCGCCTCAGGTCGGCGGTCACGCGCTCGCCCAGCCACGAGACGAAGTAGAACCGCGAGTAGGTCGCGGCCGCCATCACGACGACCACCAGCAGCAGCCACGCGAGCGCCCGGTCGAGCGCGCCGGAGTCGCCGGCGAGGAACCCGCTGTCGATCGCGACCCGGAGGCCCTGCCCGATCGCGAGCATGGCGGATGCGGCGGTGACCAGCGCGACCACCGCGACGACGACGCGCCAGGTGTACGGCCGCACGAAGCGACCGGTGCGCGCAAGCACGCGCATCGCCGTCGCGGGCGGCAGCTTCGTGGTGTCGAGCGGAATGCGGTCGCGGCTTGCCATGGGCGGGTTCGACGGCGGGCGAGGGTCTCGCGCCGGCCGTCCGCCCGGACGCCGACGGGCCGGACCGGCGAGCCGGTCGCGGTAGAATAGCAGCCCCGCTTCGAGGTTCCCGATGAACGCTCCCCACGCCCCTTCCTTCCTCGGCGCCGTCGACCTGGCGCCTCGCGACCCGATCCTCGGCATCACGGAGGCCTACAACGCCGACACGAACCCGCGCAAGGTGAATCTCGGCGTCGGCGTCTACACGGACGACAACGGCAAGGTGCCGCTGCTCGAATGCGTGAGGCGCGCGGACGCTCAGCTGATGGCGCAGTCGACGCCGTGGACCTATCTGCCGATCGACGGGCTCGCCGCCTACGACAAGGCGGTGCAGGGGCTGCTGTTCGGCGCGGAGGGCGAGATCGCGACGTCGGGACGCGCGTGCACCGTGCAGGCGCTCGGCGGCACCGGCGGCCTGCGCGTGGGGGCGGACTTCCTGCGCCGGTTCGCACCCGGCGCGCAGGTGTGGATCAGCGACCCGTCGTGGGAGAACCACCGCGCGCTGTTCGAGGCGGCCGGCTTCACCGTCAACAGCCATCCGTATTACCACGCGGCGACGCGCGGCCTCGACTTCGACGGCATGATCGGCGCGCTGTCGCGCGCGACCGAAGGCCACGTCGTCGTGCTGCACGCGTGCTGCCACAACCCGACCGGCGCCGACCCGACGCGAGAGCAATGGGACCGCATCCTCCAGGTCGTGCGCGAGCGCGGGCTGATCCCGTTCCTCGACATCGCCTACCAGGGCTTCGGCGACGGCATCGACGCGGACGGCGAGATCGTGCGCCGGTTCGGCGCGACGCCCGGACCGATGCTGGTCGCGAGCTCGTTCTCGAAGTCGTTCTCGCTCTACGGCGAGCGCGTCGGCGCGCTGACGGTGGTCACCGGCAGCCGCGACGAGGCGAACCGCGCTCTGTCGCAGCTGAAGCGCATCGTCCGCACCAATTATTCGAATCCGCCCACGCACGGCGGCAAGATCGTCGCGACCGTGCTCTCGTCGCCCGAGCTGCGCGCGCTGTGGGAGCAGGAGCTCGGCGGCATGCGCGACCGGATCAAGGCGATGCGCAAGGTCCTCGTCGACCGGCTGCACGCGCGCGTTCCCGGCGCCGACTTCTCGTTCATGCTGAAGCAGCGCGGCATGTTCTCGTACTCGGGCCTCACCAAGCCGCAGGTCGATCGTCTGCGCACCGAGCACTCGATCTACGCAATCGACACCGGGCGCATCTGCGTCGCGGCGCTCAACACGAAGAACGTCGACGCGGTCGTCGACGCGATCGCGGCGGTGATCCGGTAACCCGGCGCTTCGCTTCGGACCTCAGGCGCGGCCGTGCTCGCGCCTGTCGTCGATGAGCCGCCCGTCGTCGGGCAGCTCGCCGGGGGCCCGGAACGCGACTTCGCCGCGCAGCCTGGTGAGCTCGCGCATCGTGGCGGCGTACGCCTCGGCATCCCGGACGGCGCCGCCGGCCAGCTCGACGTGGAGCGTCATCCGGTCCCGGCCGGCGTCGAGGTCGACGACGAGCCGCGCCCGGCGGATGTCCGGGTGCCGCCGCAGGATGCCCGCGACCTGCGCAGGCTGCACGAACATCCCTCGCACCTTGGCCGCCTGGTCGGCGCGCCCCATCCAGCCGCGCAGCCGCACGTTGGTGCGGCCGCAGGGGCTCGTCCCGGGCATGAACGCAGAGAGATCGCCGGTCGCGAACCGGATCAGCGGATACGCGGTGTTGACGAGCGTCGTGACGACGACCTCGCCCACCTCGCCGGCGGGAACCGGATCGCCCGACCCCGGCCGGACGATCTCGACGAGGACGCCCTCGTCGACGACGAGCCCTTCGCGCGCCTCGGTCTCGTAGGCGACGAGCCCGAGGTCCGCCGTCCCGTAGGCCTGGCAGGCGGCGATGCCGCGCGCGAGCAGGCGGTCGCGCATCGCCGCCGGGAACGCCTCGCCGGAGACGAGCTCCTTGCGCAGCGAGCGCACCGGCGCACCGAGCGCGTCGGCGCGCTCGAGGATGATCGCGAGGAACGACGGCGTCCCCGCATAGCCGGCCGGGCCGAGCTCGGCGATGACCTGGACCTGCTGTTCGG
>JAKLIE010000095.1 GCA_022709775.1 Pseudomonadota bacterium | reverse complement strand
ATGAACCCTGAAGGGGGGCGGCGATCACGCGTCGCCGCCCTCCGGCGAGCCGGTCTCGCCGTGCCCAGTGTCCTTCGCTCCCCGGTGACTGTCCCGCGCCGCGGGACCGGGACCGTATGCCCCGCCGTCCGCTTCGCCCGGGTTCGTCCGCCCGTCGACGACCGCGCCCGCGAGCCAGAGCGCCAGCGCAGCCACGGCCGCACCGAAGCTCCAGGGCACGAGCCCGGGCGCCTCGCCCAACTGCGCGAGCGCACCCAGCGCGAATCCGGCGAGCAGCGTGAACAGGGCGAGCGTGCGGATCATCGTCGAAGGGCGCCGCGCGTCGTTACGGCGGCGGCGGCACGTCGTCGCCGGTTGCCGGATTGCCGTCGCCGGCGGGTTCGGACGGGCGGGGCAGCAGGCGCATGACGATCAGCAGCACGATCCCGGCGATGCCCGTGCCGGACACGACGCGCATGTCGCCGCCGAACGCCGCGATCGGCGCGAGGGCGAGCGCACCGCCCAGCAGCAGCGTGCCGGCGATGCCGAGTGCGCGACGGATAGACGCGAGCGTCACCCGCGATCCGCGCTCAGCACAGGCGCATGTTGGCGATGTCGAGCAGCAGCTCCGGCTGGCGCCAGCCGCGCCACAGGAGCCACGCGATCACGCCCGCCGCCAGGACGCCGATCAGGTGCAGCGCCACGCGCGACCAGCGCGAGCGCGGCGACGGACCGGACGAGGACGGCAGCGGGGTGGTGGACACCCCGCGATTTTACGCCCGCTGCGGCTCCTGCGGAACGACGCCCACCAGCGCGACCGGCGACGCCGGCAGCACGCCCAGGTCGCGGATCGAGGCCATCACGGAGCTGAAGTCCACCGCGGTCCGGACATCCGGGATCGGCTTTGCGAGCAGGTTGACCGCGCGTCCGCTCACCATCAGCGGCATCGTCGGCGGCAGCGCCTGCCGAAGGCTGCGGATCTCCTGGCCGGCGATCTTGCCCGAGATGCCGCGGTCGAACAGCAGCACGACGCCGGCGACCTTGTAGGCGGCGGCGGCACCGGCGATCTCCTGCGCCGGCACGCCGGCGCCGAGCGTCAGGCAGTTGACGCCGTCGGTGAACAGCAGGAGCTCGAGGATCGCCAGCCCGAGCTGGTTCGGATCGTTGGGCGGGGTCGCGAGCAGCACGAGCTTCGCGTCCCGCGTGGGACGCACGAGGCGCGTCACGTCGCGCAGCAGGCGCTGCGCGAGGTCGGCGAAGCGCAGCTCCTGGAAATTCTGCATGTCGCCGCGGACGACGCGCTCGTGGACCGCCTCGTTCAGCGGGATCAGCGTCTGCTCGAGGAAGCGCCGCAGTCCCTGGCCGACGAGCAGCTTGGACAGGTGGTTCTGCATCTCGCCCACGCGGTGCTGGGAAAGCAGCTTCACCGCGGTCTCGATCTCCTGCGGCAGCGGGGTCGGGTCGTCGACGGCGAGCCCGAGCATCGAATTGAGGGCCGTGCCGGACAACGGCACCACCGCCCCGGCCCGCCAGCCTTCCGACAGGAGCTGCTTGACGAGCTTGAGGCGCGCGACCTGGTCGGGCGGATAGACGCGGTCGCCGAAACCGTCGCGCAGGGGTGACGGGAAGCCGTACCTGCGCTGCCACATGTACAGCTGCTCCCGGCGCAGTCCGGTCGTCCGGACCACCTCGCGGATGTGCAGCGCCCCTCGCAGGTCTCCCGCCGGGGCCGGCGTGTCGGGCGAAGCCGGCCTGGGCTCGCTGCGGCGGGTGGGTGCCTTGATCAAGATGCCCATGAGCGTCGGTCCTGTTCGAACGGCGTCAGTTGAGCCGTTCAGTCTGTAATGCACAAACTACCACGAATGGCGGCGGATCGATCACACGGTCCGGCCCACCGGGAATTTTCGCGCCGCCCGTACGCGACCCGCAGCGGCACGGACTGAACAGCACAATGCGTGCCACCGAACGTCGCACAACCTTGCCCCACAGGTCGGCTTGGGCGAAGATCGGCCGTTCGTCCACCCGCCCGGAGCGCCACGCGCAAGGTCGTCCGTGCCGGCGCGGCCGACCGCTCCGCCGGAGGGGCGGTCCGCGCCGCCCGGACGCGGCGTGCATGCCATGTTCGGATTCGGCAAGACCCCCAGGGACCCGCTCGCCGACGCGAAGTCGGCGGAGCGCTGGTTCGCCGCGCAGCCCGCCGGGGATCCGCTCGCGATCCACGCGGAGCTCATGAGCTCGCTCGGCGCGACCGCCGAGCGCGGTCGCCCGCGGACGCCCGCCATGCTCGAGGCGGTGTTCCGCGCGGACACGCTCGCGCAGCCGGTCCGCGAGGCGCTGACCGCCCAGTACATCGAGCACGCGAGCCGCAGCTCGCGCATCGAGCACCAGCTGTGGTCCGCGATGTTCGACATGACGCAGGCGTTCCTGCTCGCGTACGCGGCGTTCTCGCGCGACGTCTCCGACCGGGCGCAGAGCGGCAAGTGGCAGGCGCTCCGGCCGGAGCTGATCGCACGGCAGATCGTGCATCTCGGCCTCGAGGCGAAGATCCGGCTCTACCGCTACGAGCAGTGGATCCCGGCCAAGTGGGGGGAACTGCACTCGCTCTTCTCTCTCGCATGCAGCCACAAGATCGAGCGCCAGAGCGTCGGCGGCGAAGGCGCGAGCGCGTCGACGATCGAGCACGCGTACCTGACGGTGCTCGTGCTCCAGCTCATGAACGCGGGCAACCTGACCGCGCGCCACCTCGAGTGGGTCGCGGGCGAGCTCGACGAATGGTGCGCGCCGCTGCGCCTCACCCTCGAGCCGTCGTCGGTGTCCTCGTTCTACGTCGACCTCGGGAGCCGCGAGGGGTTGAAGCGACGGACGTCCGCGCCGCTCGAGGGCCGCGTGCTGTTCCTCGACACGCGGCCGCTGCACGCGATGCTGATGCAGAACGTCGTCGTGATCGAGCAGAAGATCCGCCACCAGCCGCTCTCCGACCGGACGCCGCGGCGCAGCGAGCAACTCGCGCTCCTCACGAAGCTCGCCTCGCAGGTCGACCCGGAGTTCCGGCCGTTCGCGCGCCGGGGCGAGCGCACGGCCGCCGTCGGCGTCGTCGACGCGATCGTCGGCTTCTCGAAGATCGCGGGCTTCCTGCACGAGGAGGAGCGCGACCCGCTGCCCCGCATCGAGCCCGGCAAGAGCTTCGGCGGCACGATGGAGCTGGCGGTGTTCGGCCGCTCGCGGAACGAGGACGACCTGAGGCGGGAGCTCGCGCGCCACCGCCTCTCGACGTGGGGCGCGGCCGGCGGCCCGTGGGAAGTGAAGGACATCTCGCAGACCGGATTCCGGCTGGTCGCGCCGATGAGCGCGGCCTCCGCGGTGACGCTCAACACGCTGGCGGCGATCCGGCCCTACGGACACGCGTTCTGGACGCTGGGCATCGTCCGCCGGATGAGGCGCCTCACGTCCGACCGCGCGGAGATCGGGCTGCAGGTGATCGCGAACACGCTGATCGGCGTCGAGCTCTGCGAGCAGAGGCGCGGAAGCGAGAGCCCCTACTCGGTCGAGGGCGAGAACTCGACGCTCGACGGACGCGTGTTCGCCGGCCTGTTCCTCGCACTGCGCAAGCGCGACAGCGAGACCGCGGTCCAGTCGCTGATCGTCCCCGCGGTCGAGTACCAGCCGGCGCGGCGCTTCCGCCTCAACACGCCGCGCCAGACCGTTCCGGTCCGCTTCGGACGGCTCATCGAGCAGCAGCCGGACTGGGTGTGGGCGGCGGTCGAGCCGCTCGACCTCGGGAACGGTGACTCGCTCTCTCCCGCGACCGTCGCGCCCGGGTTCAGCCGCCGCTGACGGCCGGCACCACGCAATGCGCAGGCAGCGCAACGAGGCTGCCGGTTCGCGCAACGACGGCCCGACGCGGTATTCTTTCGCTCGATGACGGACCGCTACGCCGAGATCCACCGCGCGTTCCGCTGGGACGTGCCCGCGTCGTTCAACATCGGCCGGGCCTGCTGCGGGCGCTGGGCGAACGACCGGACGCGCTTCGCCCTCTACTGGGAGGACGAGTCCGGCGAGACCGCCGCCTGGACGTACTGGGACCTCCAGCGGCGCGCGAACCGCCTGTCCAACGCGCTCGCCGCGCTCGGCGTCGGGCGCGGCGACCGCGTCGCGCTGATGCTCCCGCAGCGTCCCGAGACGGCGATCGCGCACATCGCCGTCTACCAGATGGGCGCCGTCGCGGTGCCGCTGTCGTTCCTCTTCGGCCCCGAGGCGCTCGAGTACCGACTCGTGCACAGCGCGGCCAAGGTCGCGATCGTCGACCCGCAGTCGCTGCCGAACCTCGCGCCGATCCGCGACCGCTGCCCCGGCGTCGCGCACGTGATCGGCGTGGCCGGCGCTCGCGATGCCGGCGTCCGCGCGTGGGACGACCTGCTCGCGCAGGCGTCGCCGCACTACGATCCGGTCGCGACGAAGCCGACCGACCCGGCGCTCGTCATCTACACGAGCGGAACCACCGGCCCGCCGAAGGGCGCGCTGATGCCGCACTCGTGCCTGATCGGCAACCTGCCCGGCTTCACGCATTCGCACGACGGCTATCCGCGCGAGGGAGACCTCTTCTGGTCCCCGGCCGACTGGGCGTGGACCGGCGGCCTCATGGATGCGCTGCTCCCGGCGCTGTGCCTCGGCCAGCCGATCCTCGGTTACCGCGGGCGCTTCGATCCGGAGCGCGCGTTCGCGCTGATCGAGAAGTACGGCGTGCGCAACGCGTTCCTGTTCCCGACCGCGCTCAAGATGATGATGAAGGCGTTCCCGCGCCCGCGCGAGCGCTTCGAGGTCCCGCTGCGCTCGATCATGAGCGCCGGAGAGTCGGTCGGCTCGACCGTGTTCGAGTGGGCGCGCGACGCGCTGGGCGTCACGATCAACGAGATGTTCGGCCAGACCGAGATGAACTACATCGTCGGCAACTCGCACGAGCTGTGGCCGGCGAAGCCCGGCTCGATGGGCCGCCCCTACCCGGGCCACCGCGTCGCCGTCATCGACGACGACGGACGCGAGCTGCCGCGCGGCGAACCCGGCGAGGTCGCGGTCCACCGGATCGCCCCCGACGGCACGCCCGACCCGGTGTTCTTCATCGAGTACGCGGGCAACCCCGAGGGGACGCGCGCGAAGTACACGGGCGACTGGTGTCGCACCGGCGACGTCGCCACGATGGACGAGCACGGCGACCTCTGGTACCAGGGTCGCGCCGACGACATGTTCAAGGCCGCCGGCTACCGGATCGGTCCCTCCGAGATCGAGAACTGCCTCGTGAAGCACGCGGCGGTCGCGAACGCCGCGGTCGTCCCGTCGCCGGACGAGGAGCGCGGCAACGTGGTCAAGGCGTACATCGTGCTCGCGCCCGGGCACTCGCCCTCGGCCGCGCTCGAGGACGACATCCGGCAGCACGTCCGCGGCAAGCTCGCGCCCTACGAGTATCCGCGCGAGATCGAGTTCATCGACGCGTTGCCGATGACGACGACGGGCAAGGTGCAGCGTCGGGTGCTGCGCGAACGCGAGCGCGAGCGCCGGTCCGGCAAGGCGTCCGGCTGAGCCCGGTCCGCGATCGCCTTCCGCCCGCGCCCGCCCGCGGCGCAGGCGGGACCTATCGGCGCACGGGCGTCGCGCTGCGCATCCGCTCGAGGAACGCCCGGTGGGTCACGACCCACACGACGGCGGGCACGACCGTCGGCATGATCAGCGTGCCGAACTGGTACGCGAACGCGATCACCTCGCGCTGCGGCCCGGAGAAGCCGGCCTGCGACGCGACCAGCGGCCCCGACGTGATCGCGACGTTCTTCAGGAAGTCGGCGACGATGCCGAACGTGACGAACGGCACGAGCGCGGCGATGCCGATCGCGAGCACCTTCCAGCGCCCCTCCTCGCGCGCGGCGAGCGTGAGCGCCGCGAACATCGGCATCCCGAACGAGTAGAGCAGCCCGTCGACCGAGACGCTCACGACGCCCGCGCCGGCCGCCTGCCCGGGCTTCAGCGAGGTCACGAACTGCAGCGTCGACCCGGTCTGCTCGACCGTGCGGACGAGGTCGCCGAAGGGCATCACCGCGACGCCGGCGACGAGCTTCACGACCCACATCAGCGCGGGCGACACGAGGTACCAGACCGCGAAGGTCACCGGCAGCCACAGGATCACCGTGAGGACGAAGCGGGCGAGCGGCGAGCGGCCGCGCGGCACGCCGGCCGGTGCGTCGTCGGGTGTCGGCGGCGCGTCCACGTCAGGCGGAGGCGACGGCCGCATCGGGCGGGCCGGGAGGCGCGCGATCGTCCTCCGGCGCGCGGGGCAGCGTGCGCACCCAGACCAGCCACACGATCAGCACGTCGAGCATGATGAGCGCCTGCCAGACGTACAGGTGCGCCCACTCGAAGACCTCGAAGTCCCACTGGCCGAGGTAGAACAGGCTGATCACGCGCAGGATGTTCAGACCCTGGACCGCCACGATGCCGGCGGCCAGTCCCGCCAGCTTGTGCTTCCACGGCGCCGGGAACGCGAGGATCGCCGCGAGCAGCACGATCGTCGCCTCGACGCCGTTGCAGCCGGCCTCGATCGAGACCGCGAAACCGTTGGTCGTGCTGCGCATCACCTTGCCGACGGCGACGACGTTCGGGTCGAAGGACGTGACGATCGCCGTCGATATCTGCGCGAGTGCGTTCGTCCACGGGACGACGAACCACCGCTGCACGGGCGGCGTGAGCTCGAGCCCGAAGAGCGTGGCCTGGATCAGCAGGAACAGGACGAAGAAGCGGAGCACGCGCGGATTCTACGACAAACCA
>JAKLIE010000094.1 GCA_022709775.1 Pseudomonadota bacterium | reverse complement strand
CAGCGTGAACGTCCACTCGCCGGGCGTCGTCGGAACGCCCGACAGCGCTCCGGTGCCGGGGTCCAGCGCCAGCCCCGGAGGCAGGCTGCCGTCGACCACCGTCCAGGCATAGGGCGGCAGGCCGCCGGTCGCGGCGAACGCGAACGGGTAGGCCGAACCGAGCGTCGCGGGCGGGGGACTGCCGGCCGCGATCGCGAGCGGCAATGCGAGCAGGCCGACGCGCTTGCCGCCGAACTCCGTGAACCAGATGCCGCGGTCGGGGCCTTCGACGAGGCTCGACGGGAACGCGACGGGATCGGGCAGCGCGAATTCGGTGAACTCGCCGGCCGTCGTCATTCGCAGGATCCGCTGGCCCGAATACGCGGTGATCCACAGCGCGCCGTCGCTGCCGCCGACGAGGTTGAAGGGCAGCGAGCCGGCGTCGGGCACGTCGATCGACGGCGAAAACGTCCCGGTCGTCGTGATGCGGCCGATCCGGTCGGTTGCCCCTTCGGTGAACCAGAGCGCCCCGTCGGGGCCGACGGCGATGCCGCCCGGCAGCGCGGCGGGCGTGGGCAGCGGGAACTCGGTGATCGCTCCGGCGGTCGTGATGCGCCCGATGCGGTTGCCGTCGTGCTCGGTGAACCACAGGTTGCCGTCGGGACCCGCGACGATGCGGCTCGGACCCGAGCCCGGGTTCGGCAACGGGAACTCGGTGACGGTGCCGCCGGGCGTGATGCGGCCGATCCGGTTGCCGTCGATCTGCGTGAACCACAGGTTGCCGTCCGGCCCGGCGGTGATGTGCAGCGGCGACGACGCCGCGGTCAGGACCGGAAATTCGGTCACCGTTCCCGCGGGCGTGATGCGCCCGATGGCGTTGCCCGTGCGTTCGGTGAACCAGAGGTTGCCGTCGGGACCGGCGGCGATGCCGTACGGGCTCGCGCCGGCCGTCGTGACCGGGAACTCGGTGATCGCGCCGGCCGGCGTCACGCGGCCGATCGTATTGTTGACCTGCACGGCGAACCACAGGTTGCCGTCGGGCCCGGTCGTGATGCCGGCGAGGTTCGGCGGCGAGCCGCTGACCGCGAACTCGTGGAGCGTGCGCGGCACGGCCGGCGACAGCCGGCCGATCCGGTGCGTGTCGAACTCGACGAACCAGAGCGAGGCGTCGGCTCCTTCGACGAGGTCGTAGGGGCGCGATGCGGCGCTCGGGATCGGGTACTCGGTGACCTGGCCCGACGTGCTCATGCGGACGATCCGGTTGCCGCCGAACTCGGTGAGCCAGAGCGCGCCGTCGGAGCCGGCGACGATGGCCCACGGCTCCGCGTTCGCTCGCAGCAGGCTGAACTCGTCGGTGACCGTACCCGCGGTCGTGATCCTGCCCACCTGGTCGGCGCCGAACTCGGTGAACCACAGCGCGCCGTCCGGGCCGGCCGCGATGTACATGGGATCCGAGTTCGCCGTCGGAATCGCGTATTCGGTGACGGTTCCCGACGTCGTGATGCGCCCGATCCGGTTGCCGTAGCGCTCGGTGAACCACAGGTTGCCGTCGGCACCGGCGACGATGCCCCACGGCCCCGAGCCGCCCGTGACGGGGAACTCGGTGATCGTCCCCGCCGTCGTGATGCGTCCGACCTTGTCGGACTCGCTTTCGGTGAACCAGAGGTTGCCGTCGGGACCCGCAGCGATCGACTGCACGCCGGCGTTCGCGGTCGGCACCGGGAACTCGGTGACGACGCCGGCGGTGGTGATGCGACCGATCCGGTTGGACCCGCGCGCCGTGAACCACAGGTTCCCGTCCGGCCCGACGGCGATCCGCTCGAGGCTCGCAGGAACCGTAGGCACCGGGAACTCGGTGACGACGCCGGCCGGCGTGACGCGACCGACCTTGTCGCCGAAGACCTCGGTGAACCAGTAATTGCCGTCGGGCCCGAGGACGATGCTGCTGGGCCGGACGTTGCCGGGGATCGGCGGGAACTCGACGATCTGCTGCGCGTTCGCGATCGACGAGAGCGGGGTGGTCGCGATCGCAGCGATCAGCGCGAGGCGATGGAGCATGCGCATCGGTATCTCCCCTGGGTGGCGGACCGACGCGCCGGACGCACGCTCCGCCGCAGCGCCTGCCGGCGTTCCGTCGCCTTCCGGCGGACCCGTGGACCGCGCTGCGCGACGATAACGCGCCATCCCGTGCGCGCGCAACGTCCGGATTCGCGTGCAGGGTCGATGCCGAGACTCTGCCGCAGGCGGCAACCCCACCTCGCGGACGACGACCGCGGCGCTACAGCACCCGGTACTTCGCGAACACGTCCCTGAGCTTCGCTCCCGCGGCGAGCTCCTCGCGCGTGCGGTCCTCGCTCGAGACCTTCTCGAAGGCTCGCGCCACCGCCTGCGCCTCGACCGCCTGCGGCACGACGACCAGCCCGTCGGCGTCGCCGACGATCAGGTCGCCGGGGGCTACGGCGACCCCCGCGCAATGGATCGGCACGTCGATCTCGGCGACCATGCCGCGCCCCTTCGAGTCGAGCGGGGCGATTCCGCCGTGAAAGACCGGAAAGCGCAGACTGCGGATCTGCCGGATGTCGCGGACGAAGCCGTCGGTGACGCAACCCACCGCGCCGCGCGCAAGAGAGGCGGTCGTCAGCAGCTCGCCCCACGGCGCGATCCGCGATGAGCCGCCGCAGCCGAAGATCGCGACGTCGTCGGGCCGGAGGTCGTCGATCAGCGCCATCTCCAGTTCGTAAGGATTCTCGTCCGGCACCACGCGGTACACCTCGCGATAGCTGCCGGTGCGCGCGAAGCCGGCCATCACCAGCGTGTCGTCGAGCGGCCGGATCGACGGGGGCATCGCCTGATGCCGGTAGCCCAGCTCGTCCAGCACGTCGGACAGCACTGCCGTGTAGAGCCTCTGCCGGATCCCGCTCAGGTAGTGCGCGTCGCCTCGCATGCCTTTCTCTCCTCCGGGACGGGTCGTCGTTCGTTCGTGCACGGATCCGGATCGGCTGTCCGGTTGCGATGCCGATGCCGAGTCTATCCGGAATCGTGGCGGATCCATCGACGAACGGCGGCGAGTCGCCGGGCGTTGCGATCTGGTAACGTGCGCCATCTTCAGCTCCCGATCGCGGACCGATGGCCGCCGGCGTGTCCCTCAAGCAAAGACTGGCCTCCCGCGAGCTGCTGGTGGCGCCCGGCGTGTACGACATGGTGTCGCTCCGCCTCGCCAACACCCTCGGGTTCGAGGCGCTGTACATGACGGGTTACGGTACGGTGGCCTCGCACCTCGGGCTTCCCGACGCCGGCATCGCGACCTATACGGAGATGGTCGGCCGGGTCCGCGCGATGGCATCGCAGGCGACCGTGCCGCTCATCGCCGACGGGGACACCGGCTATGGCGGACTTCTCAACGTCCGCCACACGGTGCGCGGCTACGAGGAAGCGGGCGCGTGCGCGATCCAGCTCGAGGATCAGGAGTTCCCGAAGAAATGCGGCCACACGCCGGGCCGGCGCGTGATACCCGCCGAGGACATGGTGAAGAAGATCCGCGTCGCGGTGGAATCGCGGTCGAGTCCCGAATTCCTCATCGTCGCACGGACCGATGCGCGCACCGCGCTCGGACTCGACGAGGCGATGCGGCGCGCCGAAGCCTACGCGAAGGCCGGCGCGGATGTCCTGTTCGTCGAGTCGCCGGAGAGCGTCGAGGAGATGCGCGCCATCGGCGCGCGATTCGACCTCCCGCTGGTGGCCAACATGGTGGAGAAGGGCCGCACGCCGGTGCTCGCGAAGGCGGATCTCGAGGCGATCGGCTATCGCGTGGCGATATTTCCCGTCGCGGCGCTGCTCGCCGCCGTCCAGGCGATGGCGGGCGTCTACCGGCATCTCAAGGCAACGGGCTCGTCGCTCGGCACCCCGCAGCCGCTCTACGATTTCGCGGATCTTTCGCTGCTCATGGGCTTCCAGGAGGTCTGGGACTTCGAGCGCGATCACGCCGGCTGATCGGGACCTTTCGAACGACGACAGGAGATTTCGAATGACGAAGATCCGTGTTCTGGCCTGCCTTGCGGCCTGCCTGCTGTCGCCGGGCGCCCTGGCGCAGGGCGGCTATCCCGACCGGCCGGTCCGGCTCATCGTCCCTTTCGCTCCGGGCGGCGTGACCGATACGAGCGGACGCGTGGTCGCGGAAGCGCTCGCGCGGCGACTGGGCCAGCAGGTCGTCGTGGAGAACAAGGCCGGCGCCTCGGGCAACATCGGCACGCAGGCGGTCGCCGCCGCGGCGCCCGACGGCTACACGCTCGTGCTGGGCTTCGACGGCACGCTCGTGATCAACCCGCACGTGTTCGCCCAGATTCCCTTCGACACGCTGAAGGACCTGGCGCCGGTGGGCAAGATCGGCGATGCGACGCTGATCCTCGTCGCGCATCCGGGTTTTCCCGCGAAGACGCTGCAGGAACTGATCGCCTATTCGAAGAAGGAGGAGAAGGGTGTCTCCTATGGAACCTCCGGCGTCGGCGGCACGCCGCACCTTGCGGGAGAGCTCCTCAATCAGCAGACGGGGTCGAAGCTCGTCCACGTGCCGTACAAGGGCGGCGGGCAGGCGATGAGCGACGCGCTCGGAGGCAACATCCCGCTCGTCTTCACGGCGGTCGCCGGCGCCCAGCAGTACGTGAAGAGCGGCAGGCTCAATGCGATCGCGGTCTCGAGCGGCAAGCGCACGAACGCGCTGCCGGACGTGCCCACGTTCATCGAGAGCGGCGTGGCCGACTTCGACGTCAGTTCGTGGGTGGGCATCCTCGCGCCGGCCATGACGCCGCGCGACATCGTCGACAAGCTCAATCGCGAGCTCAACGCGGTGCTTTCCAGTCCCGAGACCGTGGAGAAGCTCGCGGCACTCGGCATCGCGGCGACGCCCGGGACGACCGACGCTTTCGGCGCGCAGATCAGGGCCGACCTCGCGAAGTACGGGAAGGTGGTGAAGGCGGCGGGCATCAAGGCCGAATAGCGACGCGGGGCGCCGGCCTGACGATGCCCTTGCGCTTTCGGCTTGTGGGGAACTCCGGCGTCCCCGCCGCCGGCATCGGGGGGGCGTGATACCGTAGCGACGGCGGCGCCGCGCGTCGCCGCGCCACGATGACGCCCGTCGACGACCATCCCGCCATCGCCGACGCGCTGTACGGGTCGCAGGACCTGTCGGTGCTCGCCGAGCGCGCGTACTCGCGCACGAGCGGCGCCGACGCGATCCGCGGCAACGCGGTGCGCCTGCTGATCGACGCGCGCGAGAACTACCCGGCATGGCTCGACGCGATCCGGAGCGCGCAGCGCGCCATCCTGTTCGAGATGTACATCGTCGACGACGACGAGATCGGGCGCACGTTCGCCGACGCGCTCGCCGAGCGCGCCAGAGCGGGCGTTGCCGTCAAGGTGATCGTCGACTGGCTGGGCAGCTGGCGCGGCCGCAGCGCGTGGAATGCGCTCGAGGGCACCGGCGCGGAGGTGCGGCTGTTCAACGCGCCCGGCCTCGCGAGTCCGCTCGCCTGGCTCGCGCGCGACCACCGCAAGACGATCACCGTCGACGACCGGATCGGTTTCGTGAGCGGCCTGTGCGTGAGCGAGCAGTGGGTCGGCAAGCCCTCGAAGCGCCTCGAGCCCTGGCGCGACACCGGCATCGCGATCCAGGGGCCCGCGGTGGCCGCGCTGCAGCGCGCGTTCGCGATCGTCTGGGACGTGGCCGGCGAGGAGCTCGGCCCCGAATTCCTGACGGACCCTCTCTCGATCGCGCCGGCCGGCGACGTGACCTTGCGCGTCGTGGCGGGGACGCCCAACTCGGTCGGCACCTACCGGCTCGATCTCACGATCGCGTCGGTCGCGCACCAGTACCTGTGGCTCACCGACGCCTATTTCGTGGGGACCGCCGCGTACGTGCAGGCGCTCGCGGCGGCGGCGCGCGACGGCGTCGACGTGCGCCTGCTGGTGCCCGGCGCATCCGACATCCCGATGATCTCGCCCGTGTCGCGCGCCGCCTACAAGCCGCTGCTCGACGCGGGCGTGCGGGTGTTCGAGTGGGACGGAACGATGCTGCACGCGAAGAGCGCCGTCGCGGACGGGGTCTGGGCGCGCGTGGGATCGACGAACCTGAACCTCGCGAGCTGGATGGGCAACTACGAGCTCGACGTGGCGATCGAGGACCGGGCGTTCGCGCAGCGCATGGCCGACCAGTACCTGGCGGATCTCGACCGCGCGACCGAGATCGTGCTGACGCGGAGGAACCGGGTCCGAAAGACGGAGGACGACGACGACCTGCCGGACGTTCGACGCGCCCGCTCGGGCAGCGCGGGCCGGGCGGCGGCGGGCGCGGTGAGCGTCGGCAGCGCGCTGTCGGCGGCGCTGACCAACCGGCGCCCGCTCGGGGCGGCCGAGGCCGGCCTGCTGGTCAAGATGGGGGTGCTGGCCATCGGGCTGGGAGCCGTCGCGGCGTTCTGGCCTTCGTTCGTCGCGTGGCCCTTCGCGGTCATTGCCACCTGGATGGGGCTCGCCTGGTTCGTCAAGTCGGCGTCGCTTCGGCGGAAGGCCCGCGACCATGCCGCGCGAGCGGGGCCGCCCGCTGGCGGAGGGGCGAACTGATCGGGTATAATGAAAAGCTTCGCGCCCGTAGCTCAGTTGGATAGAGTACCTGGCTACGAACCAGGGGGTCGTGGGTTCAAATCCTGCCGGGCGCGCCAATAATCAAGCACTTAGCCAGTCTGCGCGACTGGCTTTGTGCTTTCTGCGCGACCCTTGCGCGACTTTTCTCCACATTTCACCCATTGGCCACGCGGAGGAGCGTAATGCTCGGCGTGCCTTTCGCCGCGCAGATCCGACC
>JAKLIE010000093.1 GCA_022709775.1 Pseudomonadota bacterium | reverse complement strand
GAAGGGCGTCAAGTTCCGCACCGGCGGCTTCAGCGGCAAGGTGTTCGAGCGCCTTGGCGGCGTCGCCGCCAACATTCCGGGCGGCGAGATCTACGCCGCGCTCGAGAAGGGCACGATCGACGCCGCCGAGTGGGTCGGACCGTACGACGACGAGAAGCTCGGCTTCAACAAGGTGGCCAAGTTCTACTACTACCCGGGTTGGTGGGAAGGCGGCCCGGCGCTGCACTACTTCGTCAACACCAAGAAGTACGACGAGCTGCCGGCCGACTACAAGGCGGCGCTCCACGCGGGCTGTGCCGACGGCAACACGTGGATGATGGCGAAGTACGACGCGCAGAACCCGGCGGCGCTGCGCAAGCTCGTCGCGGGCGGCACGCAGCTGCGCCCCTTCTCGAAGGCGGTGATGGACGCGTGCTACAACGCGGCGATGGAGCGGTACGCCGAGGAGAGCGCGAAGAACCCGAAGTGGAAGAAGATCTACGACAACTACACCGCGTTCCAGCGCGAGCAGTTGCTGTGGTTCCGCGTCTGCGAGAACACCTACGACAACTTCATGGCGACGGCGCGGCCCGCGGGGACCTCGCAGGCGAAGAAGTAGCCGCCCCGCACGGGAGCGAACACCGGGGCCCGCGGGCGGTGACGTCCGCGGGCCCCGTTTTTCCCGCGCCGGCTCCGCCTGCGCCGGTTCCCCGCGGCGCCGTGCCGCGACCCGCACGTCAGGCGTTCCCGGCCTGCTCCGCGCGCGATCCGGATGTCGTCGACGCCCGCGGGGCGAAGCGCTCCAGCACGTGTTCGGTCATCCCTTTCGCGAGCTCCTCCTCGCCGTAGAACACCGCGCCGACGCCGTCCCTGCGCAGGAGATCGGACTCGTCCTCGTTGTGCGTCCGGAGCACGATCTCGACGCCCGGGTTGAGCTTGCGGGCGGTCTCGGCCATCTGCCGTACGCCGACGGGGTCCGGGATCGCGACGACGAGCATCGCCGCGGTCGCGATGTGCGCCTGGATCAGCACGGAGGCCTCCGCGGCATCGCCCGACACCGCCGCCGTGCCCTGCTTGCGCAGGTCCTCGACGCGCTCGCGGTTGCGTTCCACGACGACGTACGGAATGCCGCGCTCGCGCAGCGCGCGCGCAATGCGCTGGCCGACGCGTCCGTAGCCGACCAGCACGACCTGCCCCTCGAGGAACTTGCGCTCGGTGCTCATCGGCAGTTCCGCGTAGGGATCGTCGCGGCGCCCCAGGCGCCGCGCGAGCTCGGAGCGCTCGGCCAGCCAGCGGTTGACCGGCGCGAGCGACGCGAACAGGAAGGGATTCAGCGCGATCGAGATCAGCGCCCCGGCGAGCACCAGGCTCATCCCTTCCTTCGGGAGCAGCCCGAGCGCGAGTCCGAGCCCGGCCAGGATGAACGAGAACTCGCCGATCTGCGCGAGGCTCGCCGCCACCGTGAACGCCGTGCTGAGCGGATAGCCGAACGCGAGCACGAGCGCCATCGCCGCGATCGACTTGCCGACGACGATGACGGCGACGACGCCCAGCACGTGGATCGGCTCCTCGACGAGCACCGCGGGGTCGAAAAGCATGCCCACGCCGACGAAGAAGAGGACCGCGAACGCGTCGCGCAGCGGAAGCGATTCCTGCGCCGCGCGGTGGCTGAACTCCGACTCGCGCATCACCATTCCGGCGAAGAACGCGCCGAGCGCGAACGACACGCTGAACAGCCTGGCCGCGCCGAACGCGATGGTGATCGCCGCCGCGACGACCGCCAGCGTGAAGAGCTCGCGCGAACCGGTGCGCGCGACCTGCCAGAGGAGCCAGGGCAGAACGCGGCGGCCGGCGACGAGCATCACGACGACGAACGCGGCGACTTCGAGCAGCGTCTGCCCGACCGTGCGCCACAGCGGCGCCGCGTACTCGGCAGGCGCGCCCGAGAGAACGCTCGCGAGCGGCGGCAGCAGCACGAGGACCAGCACCGTCGCGAGGTCCTCGACGATGAGCCAGCCGACCGCGATGCGCCCGTTCATCGTCTCGAGGATGCCGCGGACCTCGAGCGCCTTGACCAGGACCACCGTGCTCGCGCAGGACAGCGAGAGTCCGAAGACCAGGCCGGCCCCCGCATTCCAGCCCCACCACCAGGCCATGGCCATGCCCAGCGTCGTCGCGAGTCCCATCTGCGCCACCGCTCCCGGGAGCGCGATGCGTCGCACCGCGAGGAGGTCGCCCAGCGAGAAGTGCAGGCCGACGCCGAACATCAGCAGCATCACGCCGATCTCTGACAGCTGCGAGGCGATCGCGGCGTCCGCGACGAACCCGGGCGTCGCCGGCCCGAGAATGACGCCCGCGAGCAGGTAGCCTACCAGCGCGGGGATCTTCAGCCACTCGGCGGCGAAGCCCAGGATCAGCGCGAGGCCGAAGCCCGCGGCGATCGTCGTGATGAGGGTCAGGTTGTGATCCATGCGGGGCCGCTCGTCCGCGCGGCGGAACCGTCGCGCGGTGCAAGAATACCGCGCCGTCCGGCGCCGATCCCCGTCGAGCCCGCATGCGCGGGCGGGCGCCCGTCACCGTGCGACCGATGCGCGTTCGACGACCGTGACGTCCGCATGCGGGAGTCCGGGACGTCCGTCGCGAAGCGCCCGGGCGTCCGGGAGCGAAGGCGGATCCCGCGTCGCCCCGGGACGACCCGTGCGCGGACGGGACGCAGCCGCGCGCCGGCGAACACCGTCGGCGCGCGCGGCTACTTCGCCTTGAGGGCCTCCTCGAGCGCCTTGTTGGCGTCCTTCTCGTCGCCTTCCTGCTTGTCGAGCATGCGCTCGAGCGGATCCTTGCTATCGGGCGTCTTCTCGTCCGCGGGCGCACCCGGCGTCCCGCCGGCGTCGGGGGGCGCGCCGGACTCGATTCCCTGGAGCTGGATCTCGATCGTCGACGGATCGACCTTCGGCGCGTCGTCCTTGTAGACCATCACCATCTGCGGGAACAGGATCACCAGCCCGATCATGATGACCTGGATCACGACGTACGGCACCGCGCCCCAGTAGATCTGGCCGGTCGTGATCGGCGCCATCGTCTTCTTCGTGAGCTTGTCGACGTACTCCTTCGCCGGCGCGACGCTCCGCAGATAGAAGAGCGCGAAGCCGAACGGCGGGTGCATGAACGACGTCTGCATGTTGACGCCGAGCAGCACGCCGAACCAGATCAGGTCTATGCCGAGCTTCTCGGCCACCGGGCCCAGGAGCGGAACGACGATGAACGACAGCTCGAAGAAGTCGAGGAAGAACGCGAGCAGGAAGACGAGGACGTTGACGACGATCAGGAAGCCCAGCTGGCCGCCGGGCAGGCCCGTGAGCAGGTGCTCGACCCATTTGTGCCCGTCGACGCCGTAGAAGGTCAGGCTGAACACGCGCGCGCCGATCAGGATGAAGACGACGAACGCGGTCAGCTTCGCGGTCGTCTCCATGCCCTGGCTCATCAGCCTCCAGGTGAGGCGCCGGCGGGCGACCGCCATGACGAGCGCTCCCCCCGCGCCCATCGCGCCGCCCTCGGTCGGCGTCGCGACGCCCAGGAAGATCGTGCCGAGCACGAGGAAGATCAGCGCTAGCGGCGGGATCAGCACGAAGGTCACGCGTTCCGCGAGCTTCGACAGCAGCCCGAGCTTCAGCGCGTGGTTGACGACCGCGGCGGCGAACGCGACGCCGCCGCCCACCAGCATGCAGACGACGATGCGCTCGTCGGTCGGTGCGTCCGGGTGCCGCACGTTGAAGAACTGGTACCAGAACGCGACCGCGGCGGCGACGGATACGATCGTGAGGACGAGGAGCGAGCGCGTGCCCGGCGATCCGTCCGGCTCGCGGATCGTGCGCGCCTCGGGCGGCAGCGCCGGCACCCAGGCGGGCTTCGCGATCGAAAGGAGCAGGATGTAGCCGGCGTAGAGCGAGGCAAGCACCATTCCGGGGATGAACGCGCCCGCGTACATGTCACCGACCGAGCGGCCGAGCTGGTCGGCCATGATGATCAGCACGAGCGACGGCGGGATGATCTGCGCGAGGGTCCCCGACGCCGCGATCGTGCCGGACGCGACGCGACGGTCGTAGCCGTAGCGCAGCATGATCGGCAGCGAGATGAGTCCCATCGAGATCACGCTGGCCGCCACGACGCCGGTCGTCGCCGCCAGCAGTGCGCCGACGAAGATCACCGCGTAGGCGAGTCCGCCGCGGATCGGGCCGAAGAGCTGACCGATCGTGTCGAGCAGGTCCTCCGCCATGCCGCTGCGCTCGAGGATCAGCCCCATGAACGTGAAGAACGGGATCGCGAGCAGCGTGTCGTTCGACATGATTCCCCACAGCCGCTCGGGCAGCGCGCCGAACAGCGAAGGGGACAGGAGGCCGAGCTCGATGCCGAGCAGCCCGAACACGATGCCGTTCGCGGCGAGCGCGAACGCGACCGGGTACCCGAGCAGCAGGAAGAAGACGAGTGCCGCGAACATCAGCGGCGCCATGTTGGCGATCAGGAACTCGGTCATGCCGGTGCCTCCGGGCGGACGAATGGGGCGCGCGCTTGCGCCCGGGTCACGGCGCCTCGCCGCGAAGCTTCAAGATCTCCTCGGCGAGCTCCACCTCCGCGGACTTCTTGTGGACGCGCTCGAGCGGATCGGGCCCCTGCCCGCGCAGGAACGCGATGCGCTTGACCAGTTCGGAGATGCCCTGCAGCAGCAGCAGGACGAATCCGGCCGGCACCAGCAGCTTGGCCGGCCACAGGATCAGGCCGCCCGCCGACGACGACACCTCGCCGCTCAGGAGCGCGCGGTAGGCCCAGGGAACCGACTCGTAGAGGATCAGCAGCACCATCGGGAACAGGAAGAAGACCGTCCCGAACACGTCGATCCAGGTCTGCGTGCGGCGGGAGAAGCGGCCGTTGACGATGTCGATGCGGATGTGCTCGTTGCGCATCAGCGTCCAGGCCGAGCACAGCAGGAACACGGCCGAGAACAGGTACCACTGGACCTCGAGGAACGCGTTCGAGCTCATGTCGAACGCCTTGCGCACGATGGCGTTGACCGCGCTGATGACGACGGCGGCGAGGACCAGCCAGGTGACCGCGCGGCCGATCCGTTCGTTCAGCGCGTCGATTGCCCGCGCCAGTGCCAGCAGGGCATTCATCGTTCTTCCTCCATCCGCCGCCGGCGGCGTCCCGTCCCGGAAGGTTCGCGGGCGCGCTCACGCGGGCGAGCGGCGAATTATAGGGGGATTCGCGCGGCCGCGGTGCGGTCCGGGGCGGGGGCGGTGCTAGAATCGCCGCTCGCCGCCGACCCCCGGGCTTCCCCATGTTCGACCGCTCACGCACGCTTGCCCAGTCGGATCCCGACCTGTGGGCCGCCATCGTCGCCGAGAACCGGCGCCAGGAAGCCCACATCGAGCTCATCGCGTCGGAGAACTACGCGAGCCCCGCCGTCCTCGAGGCGCAGGGGTCCCAGCTCACCAACAAGTACGCCGAGGGCTATCCCGGCAGGCGCTACTACGGCGGCTGCGACTACGTCGACATCGCCGAGCAGCTCGCGATCGACCGGTCGAAGGAGCTGTTCGGCGCGGGCATGGCGAACGTCCAGCCCCATTCCGGGGCACAGGCGAACCAGGCGGTGTTCTTCGCCGCCCTGAAGCCGGGCGACACGGTGCTCGGCATGAGCCTGCCGCACGGCGGACACCTGACGCACGGCTCGCCGGTCAACCAGTCGGGCAAGTGGTTCAACGTCGTCGCATACGGGCTCGATCCGGAGACCGAGCTCATCGACTACGAAGCGGCCGAGCGGCTCGCGCAAGAGCACAGGCCGAAGATGATCATCGCCGGCGCGTCGGCCTATTCGCGCGTCATCGACTGGAAGCGCTTCCGCGCGATCGCGGACGCGGTCGGCGCGAAGCTCCTGGTCGACATGGCGCACTACGCGGGGCTCGTCGCCGCGGGCGTCTATCCTTCGCCGGTCGGGATCGCCGACTACGTGACGACGACCACGCACAAGACGCTCCGGGGACCGCGGGGCGGGCTCGTCATGTCGTCCGAGGAGCACGAGAAGGCGATCAACTCGGCGGTGTTCCCCGGCCTGCAGGGCGGCCCGCTGATGCACGTGATCGCCGCGAAGGCGGTCGCGCTGGGCGAGGCGCTCAGGCCCGACTTCAAGGTCTACCAGCGCCAGGTGATCGACAACGCCCGCGTGCTCGCGACCGTGCTGCGCGACCGGGGCATGCGCATCGTGTCGGGCGGCACCGACTCGCACCTGTTCCTCGTCGACCTCCGCGCGAAGAAGATCACGGGCAAGGACGCCGAGACGGCGCTCGCCGGCGCGCACATCACCGTCAACAAGAACACGATCCCGAACGACCCCGAGAAGCCGTTCGTGACCTCGGGCATCCGCATCGGCAGCCCGGCGATCACGACGCGCGGCTTCACCGAGCTGGACTGCGAGGAGCTCGGGCACCTGATCGCCGACGTGCTCGACAAGCCGCACGACGACACGACGAGGGTGCGCGTCAAGGCCGGCGTCGCGGTGCTGACGACGAAGTTTCCGGTCTACCGGTAACGGGCATCCGCGGACGTGTCCGACACCGTCCTCCCGCCAGCGGCCCCCCGACGATGAAATGCCCGTTCTGCACCAGCGTCGACACGCAGGTCATCGATTCCCGGGTGTCGGAGGCGGGCGACTCGATTCGCCGGCGCCGGCGTTGCCTCGCCTGCCAGAAGCGGTTCACGACCTACGAGAACGTCGAGCTGCGGCTGCCGCAGGTCGTCAAGAGCGACGGCTCTCGTGCGGACTTCGACGAGCGCAGGATCCGCGTCGGCTTCCAGCGCGCGCTGCACAAGCGCCCGGTGCCCA
>JAKLIE010000092.1 GCA_022709775.1 Pseudomonadota bacterium | reverse complement strand
CGACGAGCGTGTCGTTGCCGGCGCCGGCGGCGAGCGTGTCGTTGCCTGCACCGCCGGCGAGCGTGTCGTTGCCGTCGCCGCCCGCGAGCGAGTCGTTGCCTGCGTCCCCGGCGATCGTGTCGCGTCCGGCGCCGCCGTCGATCGCATCCTCGCCGTCTCCGCCCGCGATCCGGTCCGCTCCCGCGTCGCCCAGGATCGTGTCGTTGCCTGCGCCGCCGGACACGACGTCGTCGCCCGCGCCCGCGACGAGCCGATCGTCGCCGTCGCCGCCGTCGATCTCGTCCGCGTCGGCGCCCGCGTCGAGCGTGTCGTTGCCCGGGCCGCCGGCGAGCGTGTCGGTGCCGGCGCCGCCGGCGAGTGTGTCGATACCGGGACCGCCCGTGAGGGTGTCGCCGAAACCGCTGCCGGTCAGCGAGTCGTCCCCGCCTTCACCGTGGAGCTCGCTCGCTCCGCCCGGCGACGCGAAGACGTCGGCAGCATCGGTTCCTGCGCGAATCGCTCCGGGCAGCCGGATCGGAACGAACTTGCCGACGTTGGCACGCATCGCCGCGTCGATCGTCGCCGTGTCGACGACGGCACCCGAGGCGAGCGTCATGGTCGGGCGATCGCCCGTGCCGCCCCCGAGCAAAATGGCGACGGGATTCCCCCCCACCATCACCGCGAGATGATTCGTGGCGCCGGCTTCGTCCGCGGCCGCCATGAAGTCGAGGTCCTCGACGACGACCCCGTCCGGAAGGACGAGCTTGTCCCCCTGGCCCGCACCGACGACGAAGTCGGGCGCGTCGAGCGACAGGCGGATCGTGTCGAACCCTGCGCCGCCGTCGATCAGATCGGTCGACGATTGCCCTGCCAGGTCGTCGTCGCCTTCGCCGCCGTAGAGGTAGTCGGTCCCGTCCCCGCCGGCCATGCGATCGTTGCCGGTGCCTCCGTCGAGTTGGTTGCGGCCCGAGCCGCCATCGAGCTCGTCGTTCCCGTCGCCGCCGAACAGGGCGTCGTCGCCGTCGCCGCCGGCGAGCCAGTCGCCGTCCTCACCGCCGAGGAGCCGGTCGTTGCCGGCGTCGCCGGATACCGCGTCGGCTCCCGCGCCTCCGGACAACGCATCGTCGCCGTCTCCGCCGCCGACGACGTCGTTGCCGGCATCGCCGACGAGCTCGTCGTTGCCCGCGTCGCCGGAGAGCTGGTCGACTCCGCCCCCACCCCAGAGCACGTCGTCGCCGTCGCCGCCATGCGCGGTGTCGTCGCCGTCGTCGCCGGCGAGCCGGTCGTCCCCCGCATCGCCTTCGATCTCGTCGTCGCCGGCACCGCCCGCGACCGAATCGTTGCCGCTTCCGCCCGCCAGCGTGTCGGCACCGCCGCCACCGGCAAGCTGATCCGTGCCATCGCCGCCCTCGAGGCGATCGTCGCCGTCGCTGCCGTCGAGACCGTCGTCGCCGGCGCCACCGGAAACGAAGTCGCTTCCCTCGCCGCCGAATGCGAGATCGTCGCCCGATTCGCCTTCGATCGCATCGTCGCCGGCCCCGCCGAGGAGCTCGTCGGCGCCCTCACCACCGAACAGCGCGTCGTCTCCGCCGTTCCCCTCCAGCGTGTCGTCGCCCTCGTCACCGAACAGCAGATCGCCGGCGCCCGGGCCTTCCGCCACGTTGGCCCAGCCCGACGCGTCGCCGAGCAGCAGGTCGTCGCCGGCGCCGCCACGGAGCGTGTCGGTACCGACATAGCCGGTGAGGACGTCGTTCCCGTCGTCGCCGAAGAGCGCGTCGTCGCCCCACTCGCCGTTGACGAAGTCGTCGCCGCCGCCCGCGCGGATGACGTCGCGTCCTCCCGACGACGGCAGCGCATAGCTTGCGGGCTGCAACGTCCAGACGCCCCCGGAGTCCACGCGCTGCCAGGCGAGCGACGTCGCGACGCCGTTCGCATCGCCGAGGACGATGTCGGCGCCGCCGGCCCCTTCGATGACGTCGTCGCCGGCACCGCCGAGGAGCGCGTCGGCGCTCGCGCTTCCGACCAGCGTGTCGTTGCCGGCACCGCCGTCGAGCCAGTCGCCCTGGGCGAGGCTTCCCTCGACGCGGGCCTGCGCTGTCGCGTAAGCGAGGACTTCGACCGCATCGTCGCCGAACAGCCAGTCGTCGCCGTCGCCGGCGGAAAGGACGTCCGCGCCCGACCCTCCTTCCAGCACGTCGTTGCCGGCGTAGCCCATGAGCTGATCGCGTCCCGCGAGACCGCGAATGCGCTCCGCGGCGCTCGTGCCGTTCAATGCGGCGTGGCCCGGGATCCCGTCGAGCGAGTTGTTGTCGCCGCTCGTGCCGATGATCGCGCTCGCGGGGCTCGGCGCGTTCAGCGTTCCCGTTCGCAGCGCAATGCCGAGGTCGCCCGCGGAATCTCCTGTGCCGGGGCGGAAGTTCCGCACGAGCGTCGCATTGCTGCCCCAGCGGATCACGAGGTCGCCGCGGCCTTCCGCCCCCGGGACGAACTCGTACGTGGTGCTCCCGCTGCGCCAGAGCCCCGGGGCCACGGCGTTCCCGCCCGCGAGCGGGGACGTATTGACGGTGATCTCACCCTGGCCGTCGGCGTCCTCGACGACGTCGTTGCCGCTCAGCGAGTCGAGCACGTAGTGGTCGTGCCCGGAACCGCCGCGGAGGACATCGGCTCTGCCGCCGCCATCGAGCGTGTCGGCGCCGGAACCTCCGTCGAGCACGTCGCGCCCGTCTCCGCCTTCCAGCGTGTCGTCGCCGCGCCCACCCTCGATCAGTGGATCGTCGCCGTCGCCCCCGCGAAGCACGTCCGCGTCCGCCCCTCCGTCGAGGACGTCGCGGCCCACTCCCCCGGCGAGCGTGTCGTTGCCCGCGCCGCCCTCGATGCGGTCGTCACCCGCACCGCCGTCGATCGTGTCGCTTCCGGCCATCCCGTAGAGGCGGTCGCGCTGGCCCGTGCCGACGATCGCGTCGCTTCCGGACGATCCGAACGTGAGGGCCGCCTGCGGAGCGCTGCTTGCCGTGCCCAGCACGGTGCCGCGCGCCTCGATCGATATCCCGAGGCCGAGATCCCGCGCGAGGACGTTCTCCCGGCTGCGCAGCCAGACGTGCGAGCGATCCGAGGCATAGGCCTCGTTCTTCCACGCGAGCATCCGGGAGCGGTCGCCGATCCACGCGTCGGTCAGGGACCCCGAATCGCCGTCGGCCGACTCGCGATCGAGCTCGCCCTGCGAATTTAGACGTGCGTAGTCGGCGCCGACCAGCGCGAAAGGGTCGAGTGCCGCGAGCGCGTATCGCGCGGCCAAGCCCGTGGCGCCCGGCGTCTCCGCGAGCGCGGCGATCTCAGCCGGGGTCGCGCCGGCGAGCGGCTGGAGCCGGACGGCTCGCGCCTCGATCGCGGCGAGGTAGGCGGGCGACTTGCGGATGGCGTCGATCGCGCGATAGAGCCCTTCGCGATTGTCCGTGTCCGACGCCGCGACGGGGGCGTAGCCCGGGACCAGAACGCGGCCCAGCGCATCCGTCAGCCGCTCCAGCTTCGTGTCGTCGTTGCCCGAGGAACTCGCGAGGATGCGGTTCAGCGCCGGGAGCGCCTGGGCTGCCGGTGCATCGGCCAATGCCGGGTCGAGCTCCAGAAGCGTGTCGATCGCAGCCGCGGCGTCCGTCGAGAGCAGCATGCCGTGATTGAGCGCTTCCGAGACCTGCGATTCGGTCTCGAGCTCGATCCAGGCTCCCGGCTGCCTGAGCCCGTACTTCGCGTTCATCGCGACGAACTCGGGACCGGCCGAACCGTAGAAATTCACGATGCGGTCGGCCGTGAAGTCCGGCGCCCCTCCGAGGCTCGCGAACAGATTGCGGATGTTGAATGCCTTGCCGCCCTCGAGGCCGTCGAGCGCGCCGCTCCCGAAGCCCGCGCCGTTGAACGCGACGGCTTCCGCGCCGAGCGCGGGGAACAGGCGGGAGAACGCCATCGCGAGATGGCCGCCGAGGCTGTGCCCGGTCACCGTGACCTTCGCGCCCGGCGACACGCGGCCCGCGCCGGTCGCGTGGAGATCGCCCGCTGCGTAGGCGTCGTCGGAGTCGACGAACGCGATGCGCTGGACGGCGCCGCCCGGAAGGTCGATCACGACGTCGCGGCGGCCCTGAAGCATCGCCTCTACGCCGGTCAGGCCGGGGAGCGTCTCGAGCCGGGCGACGCGATAGGTGGAACCCGCAGGGGCGGTCAGCCAGCTCCAGTCGTTGAACATGTCGACGATCTGGTGGATCGCCAGGCCGTCGAGAACGATGTCGCCGAGGTCGGTGCTCAGCAGATCGTCGGAGAAGAATCCTTCGGTGCCGCGGAGCGCGTAGACGAACGTGTTCGGATCGGACTTGCTCCTGAAGAGCGAGGAGGAGAAGCCGGTGCCGGTGTTGGGTTGGTGGTCGAGGAGTGACCAGTCGGCGACAAGCCGGTCAGCCTGACCTGTCGACATTTCACCATTGAAGTCACGAAAGTTCGTTAACGCGTCCCGAACGTACGTGTCGGTGTATGTCGTAGATAGCGAATCAAATCTTGCATACGCGGCTTCCGCAAGAAGAGACGTCGTGCGAAGTGCAGCAGCCGTGATCATTGCTTAGCCTCGTGCGATGTCTCGAACTTGAGCGACTCGACGTTGTAGATAGTTGAACTTGGCCAACAGGTCCCTAAGTCCAGCCAGACCTTCATGGCTTGCCATGAGCTGCTCGCGCCAAGGCTTCCATGTCCGGATCCGACTCCAAAGCGTTCAAGCAACACTTCCTCGGTCGTGTAGTCGATTAGTTGATACCGCGTGATATGTGTTGATAGAGGGCCGATGTTTCTACTCAAACTGCGAAGTCCAAATCGGCTGTTCGCCAAGGACACGTAGCGCCCCTCCCGATCCTTCTGAAATCCGCGACCCGGCGCGATAGCCGCTGGCCTCGCCTCCCCCGCATGCTCCGCCCTCCACTGCTCGAAGGTCTTGTAGATCTTCACTTCAGGCACCGTCCGGCACAGCACCTCGTGCGCGACCAGCGTCGGGATGTGATCCCAGAACACCAGCAGGTAGATCGCGAGCGCGCTTACCCAGCCCCATTTCGTCGGCGATCGTCCGGTGCGCTTCGCCCAGCGGACGGTGGCGCGCACGATCAGGAACGCGACGAGCAGGTAGACCGCGAACGCGACGAGGTAGAGGAGCCCGATCACGGCTGGCTCCTGCGGGTGCATCGTCTCCCGGTGAAGTCGAGCCTGCGAGCACGCATCGGTTCCTCCCCACGAGAAGCGAAGCGGACATCTCGAACGTCTCCCGGACGACGGGCCAGGACCGGGAATGGCCCTGTGCGCATGGGAGATGTTCGGGAAAGGTACGCCTCCCCGCAATCGTCCGGAAGGACTAGGCCGCCGGGGCGTGGTCGCCGTGGATTTGCAGAGCGATGCCGTCCGCCCCGCAGCGGGCGGAACGTCCCGGCGGCCCTCCGCCGTGTGCGAGCCGAAGGCGACGTCGTCACGCCGCCGTCCTCCTCCTCCGCCTGCGCAGGAACCTCTCCAGCTCGTCCTCCGCGTCGATCGACGAGCGGAACTCGCGGACGCCGCACCGATCGCGCGGAAAGGTGATCGCCGGACGCAGCAGCACGCCTTCGGGGGTGAGCTCGGCGATCAGGCACCCTCCGGGCTCCAGCGCCAGCGCGCGACGAAGCCTCGCCGGGATCGTCAGGCTGCCGCGGACGTTGATGGTGATCCTGGCATGCAGTGGATCGAGCGCCGCCGCGCCCGGCGTTGCGGCCGGAGCAGGATCGTCGCGGCAGGCGCCGTCGGTTCGTGTGCGCCGACGCGACGAACGCGGCGCCGCGCATCGCGCACTGTGCGCTGGCTTGGATGCGCGTGGGTTGTCGCGGCGGGAGCGATCTCGGGCCATGCGGCGAGTCTCCGTCCGATTCGCCGGCGGCCGCCTTCGTCCGAGCGGTCGATGCGCATTGCGTGCGGCCAAAGCCGTCCCCGCAGGGGTCGTGCGACGGTGAGATCCGCAGCGTGACTGGCACCGAGCCGGGAACGACGCGACGACGTTCGGCGGCGGATCGCCCGCGAAGGTTCGCGCATCGTCATGCGGCTGTCACATCCGGCGCGGATGCTCGCCAGGATCCCACGATGGGAGCCTCCGCGATGCCGACGATCGAGCTCTTCCTGCTTTTTGCTGCGGTGGTGGTGGCGATCGGGCTCGTCGTCAGGCGGCACGACGTCAAGTCGGGCCATGCGACGGACACGGCGCCGGACGAGCCGACCGTTTCGACGCGCGAACGGTTTGCGGACACCGGGTTCCTGACCGCCTCCGACTGGAAGACGCGGTATCCGCGTCCGCGGGGCGCGTTGGCCGGGCGCGGCAGGCGCGCCGCCGGTTCGCCCGACGGTGGAGAGAGCGGCGGAGGCTGAAGCAGGAGCGCGCGTTCGGCGCGGGGCGGACGCACCGGGCGCGCCGTTGACCGTTCGTTGTCTGGTGGGCGGCGGCAGCTGCACGTCGCCGACGCTGAACCTCCCGACGCGGATCTACGGCGCCTTCCCCGCCGCCTTCACCGCCCCGCCCTCCTTCGCCACCAGCGCGCGGATCTCGCGCAGCTTCGCCTTCACGCGCGCGGCGTTCTCGGGCCCCATGCGCAGCAGGATCTTCTGCCCCGACGGCAGCGCCTCGAGCGCGGGATCGGCGAACTCGTAGAGCACCTTCGGCTGCGCGATCGCGAGCTGGCCGGGCGCCTCTCGCGTCGCGATCAGCATGTCGAGCACCTGCACGAGCCGGTCGTTGAAATACGCGTTCGGGTAGCCCTGCTCGCGGTACGCCTCCTGGAACAGCGGATAGAAGCGCACGTAGAGCGCGACGAGCTTCTCGGCATTCACGGCTTCGAGCGCGC
>JAKLIE010000091.1 GCA_022709775.1 Pseudomonadota bacterium | reverse complement strand
TGTCGTGCGGCCGGTGCGCCTCGAGCACGTACGACTGCAGGAGCGTGTCGTGCGCGACGCCCGCGAGCGCGATCCCGTGGTTCGCGAGCGCGTGCTCGTCGTACTTGACGTTCTGGCCGAGCTTCGCGCGCTTCGGGTCCGCGAACCACGCGCGGAGCGCCCCCAGCACTTCGTCGCGCGCGAGCTGGTCGGGGGCGCCCGCGTACCGGTGCGCGAGCGGGATGTAGCAGGCGCGGCCCGGCGCGATCGCGAACGACAGGCCGACGATCTCGGCGGCCATCGGATCGAGGCTCGTCGTCTCGGTGTCGAATGCGACGAGAGGCGCCTTCGCGATCGCGTCCTTCCAGCGCGCGAACGCCGACTCGTCGAGCACGCACTCGTAGGCGAGGTCGGCGGGCTTCCCCTTCGCGACGTGCTCGCCGTGCTGCGTGTCGTAGCGCCGCGTGTCCTCCTTCTCCGCGCGCGCGGCGATCGCGCCCGCGGCGTCGGCCGGCATGCCCGCCGAGGGACCGCCGGCGACCTCGCGCAGCCAGCTCCTGAACCCGTAGCGCTCGTAGAGCGCGTTGAGCGCTTCGCCGTCGGGCGCCTTCGGCACGAGGTCGCGCGGCCCGACCGGCAGGGGGCAGTCGGTCTTGACGGTGAGGAGCTCCCGGCCGCGCGGCAGCCAGTCGAGCGCGGCGCGCAGGTTCTCGCCGACCTTGCCGCCGATGTCGCCGGCGTGCTTCACGACGGCGTCGAGCGTCCCGTACTGTCCGAGCCACTTCGCCGCCGTCTTCGGGCCGACCTTGTCCACACCGGGGACGTTGTCCACGGCGTCGCCGGTGAGCGTCAGCATGTCGAGGATCTGGTCGGCGCGCACGCCGAACTTCGCGAGCACGCCCGGCTCGTCGAGCGTCTCGTTGCTCATCGTGTTGACCATCGTGATGCCGGGCTCGACGAGCTGCGCGAGGTCCTTGTCCGACGAGCTTATCGTCGTGTCGATGCCCAGCGCCTTCGCGCGCTTCGCGAGCGTGCCGATCACGTCGTCGGCCTCGACGCCCTCGACCACGAGGAGCGGCCACCCGTGCGCGCGCACGAGCGCGTGCAGAGGCTCGATCTGCGCGGCGAGGTCGTCGGGCATCGGCGGGCGGTTCGCCTTGTACTCCGGGTAGATCTCGTCGCGGAACGTCCTGCCCGGCGCGTCGAACACGACCGCGAAATAGTCCGGCTTGCCGTCCTCGACGAGTCGGCGCAACATCGACAGCACGCCGCGCAGCGCGCCCGTCGGCTCGCCCGCGCGCGTGCGAAGGTCGGGCAGCGCGTGGAACGCGCGGTAGAGATACGACGAACCGTCGACCAGGACGAGCGAGGGCATGCGAAAGACGACGCCGAAGATTCCGGGGATGATCGATCCCCAGGCGATGTATTCGTCGAACGGCCAGGAAGCGTGGCGGGTGCTGGCCATTATGGCAGAGTTCGTCGCCGCGGCAGAGCGACTGCGGGGTATCCGCCCCGCAGTCTCGATGTTCGGCAGCGCGCGCATCCGCGAGGGGCACGCCTACTACGAGACGGCGCACACGATCGCGCGCAAACTCTCCGACGCCGGGTTCTCGGTGATCTCGGGCGGCGGCCCCGGGCTCATGCAGGCGGCCAACCGGGGCGCGTACGCGGGGCGCGGGCCGTCGATCGGCCTCAACATCGCGCTGCCGCACGAGACGGGCGACCGCAGCCAACAGGACATCCCGGTCGACTTCCTGTACTTCTTCTCGCGCAAGATGATGTTCGTGCGGTTCGCGTCGGCCTACGTCGTGCTGCCCGGCGGATTCGGCACGCTCGACGAGCTGTCGGAGTGCCTCACGCTCGTGCAGACGGGCAAGAGCCGACGCATCCCGATCATCCTCGTCGGCTCGGCGTTCTGGCGCGGGCTCGTCGACTGGATGCGCGAGAAGTTCGTCGGCGAGGGCATGGTCGGCGAGCGCGACCTCGACCTGATGCAGACCATCGACGACCCCGACGAGGTCGTCGAGGCGATCTTCCGCTTCTACGAAGGGCGCGGATTCCAGCCGACGCAGGAGGAGCGCGAGCGGATGCTCAATCTGTAGCGGCCCCGGCGGCCCCGCGCGGTCCGCGGCCCGGCGGACCGCAGGGCACGATGCTAGAATCTTCCCGTTTCCCATCCCGGCGATCCCTCCCGTGCGTCCGTTCGAGAGCATCCTCACCGCCGCCGCGCTGGCGCTCTGCGTCGCGGCGTCCGCGACCGCGCAGGTGCAGCCGCCCCCTCCGCTCCCGCCGCCGGGGACCGAACCCGCGCAGCAGCCGCCCGCCTTCCGCACCACCGACCCGGACCTCGAGCCGCAGGTCACGATTCTCCGCAGCGAGGCGGAGACGCGCGAGGAGGTGCGAATGGGGGGCGAGCTCAAGTTCGTGAAGGTGACGCCGCGCCACGGCGTGCCCTACTATTTGGTGCCGCAGGGCAGCGGCGGCACGTTCATCCGGCGAAACAGCCTCGACCCGTCGCTCAGCGTGCCGTTGTGGGTGCTGTTCTCCTGGTGAGCGCGCGCGCCCACCGCGACTGAATCGACGCGCGCCGCCCCCCGACGCGGCGCCCCGGGGCATGTCCGTCTACACGACCGTCACGGCCGAGGACCTCGACGCCTGGCTCGCGCGCTACGCGCTGGGCGGGCTCGTCTCGCTCGAGCCGATCACGTCCGGCATCGAGAACACGAACTACTTCGTGACGACCGGGGGCGGCCGCTACGTGCTGACGCTCTACGAGCGGCTGCCCGCGGACGAGCTCCCGTTCTACCTGAACCTCATGGCGCACCTCGCGCGGTCGGGCGTCGCGGTGCCCGCGCCGGCGCCCGACCGCACCGGCGCGCTGTTCTCGATGCTGTGCGGCAAGCCCGCCGGCCTCGTCGATCGCATCGACGGCAGGCCGCAACTCGCGCCGACCGCGGGCGACTGCGCCGCCGTCGGCGAGGCGCTCGCGCAGCTGCACGCCGCCTCGCTCGGCTACCGTGCGCGCCTGGCGAACCGCCGCGGGCCGGCGTGGTGGCGGCAGGCGGCGCGCGCCGTGCAGCCGTTCCTGTCGCCGGCGCAGGCCGAAGTGCTCGCGGCCGAGCTGCGCTTCCAGGCGGGCATGAACCGCCTGCGGCTCCCCAAGGCGGCGATCCACGGCGACCTCTTCCGCGACAACGTGCTGTTCGCGGGCGACCGCGTGGCGGGCATCGTCGATTTCGGCTTCGCCGCGACCGACTTCCTCGCCTACGACCTCGCGATCGCCGTGAACGACTGGTGCAACGACGCCGAGGGCGGACTGGATGCCGAACGCACCGATGCGTTCGTCGGCGCCTATCAGCGCGTGCGCCCGCTCTCGCAGGACGAGCGCGAGCAGTGGCCGACGCTGCTGCGCGCGGCCGCACTGCGCTTCTGGCTGTCGCGCCTCTACGACCTCCACCTGCCGCGCCCCGGCGAGCTCGTGCACGCGCACGATCCCGCGGCGTTCGAGCGCATCCTCGCGAAGCGCGTCGCGGCGATGCCGCAGCTGCCCGACGCGCGCGCCGCCTGACGCGATGGACGCCCCGCGCGACGTCGTCTACACGGTCCACGAGGCGAGAAAGGGCGTCGCGTGGCTGAAGGACGCGTGGGCGCTGTTCTCGCGGGCACGGATGCCGTGGCTCTTCCTGCTCGCGACCTACTACGTCGTCATGATGGCGGTCGACCTGGTGCCCTTCGTCGGGCAGCTCGCGGTGCCGCTGATCAAGCCCGTGTTCGCCGTCGGCTTCCTCGCCGCCGCGTGGACGCAGGAGCGCGGCGGCACGCCGCGCGTCCCCGACCTGTTCCAGGGCTTCCGGTCGAACCTGCGCGCGCTGCTCGTGCTCGGCGTCGTATTCGTCGCGGGGATCACCGTCGCGGTGATGTCGACGGCGCTCGTCGACGGCGGCAGGCTGCTCGACACGCTCACCGCACCGGCGCCGACCACCGCCGAGGAGCGCGATGCGTGGAGCGCGACGTTCAACGCCACGCTGCGCGATGCACGCACGCAGGCCGCGATGCTGTTCGCGATCCTCGTCGCGCTGCCGACGCTCGCCGCGCTGTGGTTCGCGCCGGGCCTCGTCGTCTTCCAGGACCTGCCGGCAGGCTCGGCACTCGTGCATTCGCTGCGTGCCGCGATGGCGAACTGGCGCCCGCTCGTCGTGTACGGGCTCTCGGTGTTCGTGATGGGCGGACTCGTGCCCGGCGTCGCGCTCGCGCTCCTGATGCTCGTCCTGCCGCCCTCGGTCGCATCCGTGCTCGGCATCGCGCTCCTGATGCCCTACGTGTTCTTCTTCGCCGCGACGCTCCACGTCTCCGACTACGTGAGCTACCGCGACGTCTTCCATGCCGGCGAGACGCTGGCTCCGCTGACCCCGGGGCGCACGCCGGCCCGGGACTGACGGAGGTCCGATCGCGATGACCCGCGATGGCAGCCCGGCCTGGCGTCGCTGGCTGCCCGGGCTCGCGCAGGTCCTGCCCCCCGCGCCCGGCGCCTGGCGCGCCGACACGTTCGCCGGCGTCTCCGTCGCGATCGTGATGATCCCGTCGGTGCTCGCCTACGCCGAGCTCGTCGGGCTCGCGCCGGCAACGGGACTCTATGCGGCGATCGGGTCGATGGCGCTCTACGCGCTGCTCACGCAATCGCGGCGCGTGATCGTGGGCCCCGACACGACGATCGCGCTGCTTGCCGCGGCGATCATCGCGCCGCTGGCGGCGGGCGATCCGGCGCGCGCCGCCGCGCTCGCCGCGCTGCTCGCGATCATGACCGGCGTCGTCCTCCTGGCGGCGTCGCGCCTGGGCGTCGGCCAGGTCGCCGACGTGCTGGCGCGTCCGGTCCTGGTCGGATACGCCAACGGCGCGGCGCTCGTCCTGGTGGCCTCGCAGCTCGCCGCGCTCCTCGGGGTCTCGGTGCCGGCCAACACGTTCCTGCCGCGCATGATCGACCTGGCCGCCGCGCTTCCGAAGACGCACGTGCCGACGTTCGCGCTGGGCATGGCGTTGATCGCGCTCCTGCTCGCATTGCGGGCATGGCTGCCGCGCGTTCCGGGACCGCTGGTCGCCTGCATCGTCGCGGTCGCCGCGATGATCGCGCTCGGCCTGCGCGAACGCGGCGTCGCCACGCTCACGGGAGTCCCGTCCGGCCTCCCGGCGCCGGCGCTCCCCGACGCGAGCTTCTCCGACGTGCGCACCCTCGCCGGCGGCGCGATCGCGCTCGCGTTCCTGGTGTTTGCCGAAGGCGTGCTCCTCGCGCGCACGCTCGCCGAGCGGCGCGGCGAGTCGGTGGACCCGGGCGCCGAATTGCGCGCGCTCGGCGCGGCCAACGTCGGCGCCGGGATCCTCGGAGGCTTCAACGTCGGCGCGAGCGGCTCGCGCTCGATCACCGCCGACGCGGCGGGGGGACGGACGCAGGGAACGCAGTTCGCCGCGCTGGCGCTGCTCGTCGCGTTCACGGCATTCCTCGCGCCGCTGCTCGACTGGCTGCCCCGCGTCGCGCTCGCTGCGATCCTGATCGTGGCGGCCATCCATCTGCTCGACGTCGCCGGCATCCGGGCGCTGCGCCGCCTCGACCGCCACGCCTTCTGGATCGCGAACATGGTCACCCTCGGCGTGCTGCTGCTGGGAGTGCTGCCCGGCATGCTGATCGGGGTCGCGCTCGCGTTCCTCGAGGTGCTGGTCGAGGTCGCGCGCCCGCGCGACGCGGTGCTGCGACGCAACCCCGGCGACGGCCGCTTCCACGATCTCGACGACGACGTGCCCGGCGTCTCGCCCCCCGGCGTGGTCGTCTACCGGCTCTACGCGCCGCTCGTGTTCGCGAACGTCCATCACGTCGCCGACCGGCTCAAGACCCTCGCGGGCACCACCGATCCGGCGGCGCGACTCGTCGTGCTGGACCTGCAGGCCGTATGGGAGATCGACGTCACCGCCGCGCAGGTGCTCGCGGATCTGCACGACTATTTCGAGCAGCGCGGCGTCGACCTGCGATTCGCGCGCGCGAATCGCCCGCTGCGCGAGCAGATGAGCCGCATGCTCGACGGCCACGGCGCGTCGCGCGAGCGGTTC
The DNA here is from genome assembly GCA_022709775.1 of Pseudomonadota bacterium. The sequence goes on along the minus strand of JAKLIE010000091.1, from coordinate 831 downwards.
TTTCCCTCCGCGTCGGCCGCGGTCGACGATTTCCTCGCCGATGACGGCCCCGCGGCGGGCGCGGGAGCGGCGTCGCGCGGGACCGGGACCGGCGACTGAACCCATCCACGGCAGTCGGCAGGCGCCGATCCGCCACCCGCCGCGGGTGCGGCCTCACTAAAGGACGTCGCATCGCCTCGATGGACAAACACGATCGCACCGCCGTCGTCGTCGTCGGCGGCGGCGTGCTCGGCTGCAGCATCGCGTGGCATCTCGCCTGCGCGGGCCAGAGCGACGTCGTCGTGCTGGAGCGCAACGACATCGGCTCGGGCGCCACGTCGCGATCGGCGGGCCTCGTGTCTCGCGGGCGCCTCCACGTCGAGACGCTCGGGATGGTCGGCCGAACGCACGAGGCGTTCCGGGAGCTCGAGGCGGAGCTGGGCGAGCCGGTCGGCTTCCGACGCGTCGGCAACCTGCGCGTCGCCGCGAGCGAGGAGCGCGAGGGCGAGCTCGTTGCGATGGACCGCCTGCTGCGCGACCACGGCGTCGAGGTCCGCAACCTCGACGCGCGCGAGGCGAAGGCCCTCGTGCCCTGGCTCGACGCGTCGGCGGCGCGACGCATCTCGCTCGTCGAGGACGACGGCTACGTCGACGCCTACCGGCTCGCGAGCGCGTACGCCCGTGCCGCGAGGGCGCGCGGCGTGCGATTCCGCGTGCGCACCGCGGTCGGCGGAGTCGTCCGCGACGGCGCGCGGGTGACCGGCGTGCAGACCGGCAGCGGCACGCTCCACGCGGAGGCCGTCGTGGACGCCGCCGGCGCCTGGGGCATCGCGTTCGCATCGGGCGCGGGCT
>JAKLIE010000090.1 GCA_022709775.1 Pseudomonadota bacterium | reverse complement strand
CTCGTCGAGGACGACGCGACGGTGGTCCGGGCGTGGATCGACGTCGCGACCAGGAACGCCGCGCCGTTCGAGCCGCGCGTGCGCGAGCTGCATGCGCGCCTGGCAGGCCGGGTCGGTTTCGCGAACACGGGGCCGCCCTGGGTGGCGATCGACGGCGGCCATGCGGTCGTCCGCGCCGCCGGCACGACGATAGGGCCGCATGACGTGCTCGCGATCGACGCGGAGCTCCTCGCCTGCCTCGACGCCGGCGGCCTCGCGTCGGTGACGATCCTCGAGGATTCGCTCGGCCACGAGCCGACGCGCGGGGCGGAGCTCGCCGGGCTCTCGCAGCTGCTTGCGCACCATTCGTGCGTGCTGGGGCTGTTGCGCTCGCGCGGCGTGCGGATCGACGCGCGGCTCGTCGGCACGGGCCACAGCGCCGCGTTCTTCGCGAACGCGCTGCAGGCGGATCGCGTCGAGGCGCTGCCGAGTGCGCGCGTCGTCGCGATGGACCCGCCGGCGATGGCGCGGGTGCTGAAGCTCGATCCGGCGCGGCTCGCGTCGCTCGTCGAGGACGATCCGCTGCTCGGCCACCCGGTGCGTCATTTCGCGGCGCTGGGCGGCGCGACGATCGTCGGGCGCTGACGCCGGGGGTCCTGCTTCAGGGGGACGAGCGTCTCACGGGCGCCGACCGGCGACGAACAGGCGTGCGATCGCTTCGGCCCGATCGGCGAGGAGCGCCGCCGCATCGCGCACGCACGCCTCGAGGGTCGCGGGGCCGGCGGGGAGCGCGAAGCAGCCGCCGTCGAACCGGGCGTGCAGCGCCGGAAGCGACGCGGCGTCGACCGCTCCGGACAGGAGCGTCACCGGCACGCCGCGTGCGCGTGCGCGGTCGGCGACGATGCACGGGCCCTTCGACAACAGCGTCTGCGCGTCGCTTCGCCCCTCGCCGGTGATCGCCCAGTCGGCGTCCGCGAGCGCGCCGTCGAGGCCGATCAGCTCGGCGACGACCTCGGCGCCCGACCGCATCGAGCCGCCCGCGAGCATCAGTGCGAAGCCGAGTCCGCCGGCGGCGCCTGCCCCGGCACGCTCCGAAGCACGCTTCCCCGTCGCGGACTCGACGATCGCCGCATATCGGGCGAGCGTCGCGTCGATCGCGGCGACCCGGCCCGGCGTCACGCCCTTCTGCGGTCCGAAGATCGCCGTCGCGCCGCGCTCGCCGGCGAGCGGATTGTCGACGTCCGACATGATCGCGAGCTCGCAGAGGGCGAGCCGCGGGTCGAGCGCCGACGCGTCCGCGCGCGCGAGTCGCTCGAGTCCCCCGGGCGTGGGTTCGACGTCGTGCCCATTCGCGTCGAGGAGACGGAGCCCCAGCGCGACCAGGAGTCCCGCGCCTCCGTCGTTGGTGCTGCTGCCGCCGAGCCCGATCATGAATCGCCGCACGCCGCGGTCGAGCAGTGCCCGCAGCTGCCGGCCGAGCCCGGTCGTCGTGCGCGCCGCGACCGGGATCGCCATCCCCGCGGCGTCGGTGATCGCGACCACCTGCGCGCATTCGAGGATCGCGATGGGCGTGCCGTCGCGATCGACGATGCCGTATCCGGCGCGGACCGGTGCGCCACCCGCGCCTTCGACCTCGGTCTCGCCGCGCGTCGCGGCGTGGCCGGCCGCACCCAGCACCGCGTCGAGCGTGCCTTCGCCGCCGTCGGCCATCGGACGCAGGATCGCGACGGTGTCCGGCGCGCCGCGCGTCAGGCCCTCGGCGATCGCCGAGGCCGCGTCGGGCGCCGGGAGCGATCCCTTGAACGAATCGGGCGCGACGACGACGCGAATCGGGCGGTTCGTCATCACGTCGGGGGACGGGCGCCGTGAGACCGGGCGGCTAGCCGCGGTGCGTGGCGCGGGCGAGGCGGTCGCTCACGGCGAGCCACGTCGCTTCGTCGGGCGGCGCCTCGATCAGGATCGCGTCGGCGCCCGCGGCGTCGAGCGCGCGCAGGTTCGCATACAGGTCGCGCGCGTAGGCGCCGGCGTCCGGGGGCGCCGCGATCCACGGCCCGTCGAAGCCGTCGGGCCTCGGGGTCTGCCAGGCGAGAACCGCGACGACCTCGTCGCGCTCGGTCAGTCGCAGGGTCTCGATCGGCAGGAGCGTGCCGTCGACGAGGAACGCTTCGGTGCGCGGCGCGTAGTGCGACGCGTGCGTCCCGGAGGCGCGCGGCGCGCCGCCCGACGGCGGCTCGGGCACGCGCCCGAGCACGCCGGCGAGCGCGTCGACGCCGATCCCCCCCGGCCGCATCAGGATCGGCCTGTCGCCCGCGAACGCGACGATCGTGCTCTCGATGCCGACGTCGCACGGGCCGCCGTCGAGGATGAGCGCGACGCGGTCGCCGAGGTCGTCGGCGACGTGCGCGGCGGTCGTGGGCGACACGTGCCCGTAGCGGTTCGCCGACGGTGCGGCGACGCCGCGCCCCCCGCGGCGCGCGAACGCGGCGAGCAGCGCGCGCGCGACCGGATGCGCCGGTACGCGCAGGCCGACCGTATCCTGCCCGCCGGTCACGGCGTCCGCCGCCAGCGGCGTGCGCGGCAGGATCAGCGTGAGCGGCCCGGGCCAGAACGCGCGAGCGAGCGCGCGGGCGCCGCCGGGCACGTCGCGGGCCCACGCATCGAGGTGCGACGCGTCCGCGAGGTGGACGATCAGCGGATGGTCGGACGGGCGTCCCTTGGCCTCGAACACCGCGCGCACGGCGACCGGATTCGCGGCGTCGGCCCCGAGCCCGTAGACGGTCTCGGTCGGGAAGGCGACGAGCGCCCCGGCGCGCAGCGCGTCGGCGGCGCGGTCGATCGCGGCGGCGTCCGCCCTGACCACGTTTGCGTTCATGAAAATGTGCCGGCGAGCCTCGGTGGGCCGACTCCGCGGGTTTGCTAGAATCGGGCGCTTTGCCGCACGCCTGCCCGGGCGGGGCGGTCGCAATCCACGAGAGGGGCCATGAGCGAATTCCTGTTCACGTCGGAGTCGGTGTCGGAAGGTCACCCGGACAAGGTCGCGGACCAGATCTCCGACGCGGTGCTCGACGCGATTCTAGAGCAAGACCCCACGGCCCGCGTGGCCGCCGAAACACTGGTCTCGACGGGCCTCGTCGTGATGGCCGGCGAGATCACGACCACGGCGACCGTCGACTTCGGCAACGTCGCGCGCGAGACGATCCGCCACATCGGCTACAACGATCCGGCGCTGCGCTTCGACGCCGACAGCTGCGCGGTGATGGTCTGCTACGGCAAGCAGTCGCCGGACATCAAGCGCGGCGTCGACCAGGCATCCGACGACTACCTGAACCAGGGCGCCGGCGACCAGGGCATGATGTTCGGCTACGCCTGCGACGAGACGCCGGCGCTGATGCCGTTTCCGATCTACTACGCGCACCGACTCGTCCAGCGCCAGAGCGAAGTGCGCCGCGACGGTCGCCTGCGCTTCCTGCGGCCGGACGCGAAGTCGCAGGTCACCGTCCGCTACCACAACGGTCGGCCGGTCGCGATCGATACCGTCGTCCTGTCGACGCAGCATCACCCCGGCATGAACGAGAAGCAGGCCGAGCTCGCGGAGGCGGTGATCGAGGAGATCATCAAGCCGGTGCTGCCGAAGGACATGCTCTCGGGCACGCGCTACCTGGTCAATCCGACGGGCCGGTTCGAGATCGGCGGGCCGCACGGCGACTCCGGGCTCACGGGTCGCAAGATCATCGTCGACACCTACGGCGGTTCGGCGCCGCACGGCGGCGGCGCGTTCTCGGGCAAGGACCCGTCGAAGGTCGACCGCTCGGCCGCCTACGCGGCGCGCTACGTCGCGAAGAACATCGTCGCCGCCGGCCTCGCGCAGCAGTGCGAGGTGCAGCTCGCCTACGCGATCGGCGTCGCGAAGCCGATGAACGTGACCGTCTACACGGCGGGCACCGGCAGGATTCCCGACGCGAAGCTGAGCGAGATCGTGCAGCACGAGTTCGACCTGCGCCCGAAGGGCCTCATCCGCATGCTCGACCTCCTGCGCCCGATCTACCGCAAGACGGCGGCGTACGGGCATTTCGGCCGCGACGAGCCCGAGTTCACCTGGGAGCGCACCGATCGCGCGCAGGCGCTCAAGAGCGCCGCAGGCGTCTGACGATCCCGCCGATGCGCGCGGCGTTCGCCGTTCTTGCCGTCGCGGCCCTTGCCGGATGCGCGGCCGCGCCGACCGAGCCCGCGCGGCGCACGATCGTCGCGCCGGAGTTCGTGACGCTCGACGCGCAGGACGCGATCATCGAGTTGAAGCGCGGGGCGCGCGTGCACGTGCGCCTCGAGTCCGAAAGAGTCTCGGGGCGCCGCTGGCACGTCGCGCTCGTGGCCGGCAACGCGATCGCCCCCTACGGCAACCCGTGGTTCACGGCGAAGAACATCCGTGCGCTGCATGAGCCGGGAAACTGGATATTCGACTTCGACGCGGTCGCACCCGGGAAGGCGACGGTGACGTTCGATTACCGGAGCGACAAGGAGCCGGCGTCGGCCGCGGAGCGGACCGCGAAGTTCGATTTTGTCGTGCGCTGAACGCGCTTGAGTCGCGGCCGCGCCGGGCCGAGAATAGGCAACCTGTGCGACGCGACCGTGCGGCGTGCCCTGAGGAGTTTCCATGTTCCCCCTTCGTGCCCTGATCCTCGGTAGTGCCGCGCTGACGCTGGCCGGATGCGCGACGAGCCCCGCGACCGACTTCTGGAACCTCGCGCCGATCGTCCGCAACACGGATGCCTCGATCGACGGCCGCAGCGAGACCGTCAAGCGCGGCGACACGCTCGCCGTGCATCTCGAGACCGACCTCAAGCCCACCTATCGCTGGGAGTTGACGCGGCTCGCCGGCGCGTCGGTCGCGCAGATCGGGCTCCCCGACTACCAGCCCGCAGCGGCCGCTGGCGTCCCGCGCGGCGGGGCGGAGGCCTACGCCACGTTCCGGTTCCGTATGGTGCAGTCCGGCACGTCCAGCATCGAGCTCGCCTACCGCTCGTGGGAAGCCAACAGCGCGCCGGCGAAGACGGTGCGCTTCGAGATCGCCGTACCGTGATCCGCGGAGGCGGGCGCGGGCACATCGTGGGGGAATCGCCGCGCCATGGGCGAGACGATCGGCAAGCCGGGACGTAACCTCCTCTCCCACCGCCTGTCCGCGCGCTGCGGCGACGACACCTGGATCGGCGCGTGCGTGCGCGTCGTCGAGGCGGCGCGCCGCGAGGGGTCGGATGCCGTCGAGCGCACGCCCGACCACTATCTCGGCGCGGCGTGGGCGCCCGGCGCGCCGCGCTCGCGCTGGCCCGACGCGGTGGTCATCGGCTCGCCCGCCGCGGACAACGCGCTCGACCTCCTGCTGAACCACGTACCCGACGGCGCGAAGCTCTTCCTCGCCGACCTGGACGCGGTCGACGCCGCGCTCGCGGCGCGCATCCTGCTCGCCGCCGACCGCAACCTCGAGCCCTACCAGCGCGACGGCATCGCGACCTTCGTCGCGGCCGAGGAGGCGCGCGTCGCATCGCGCATCGCTGCGGGCTACACCGATCGCGACGAGGGATTCGAGCGCTTCCGCGCCCGCGTGCTCGACGTGTCCGGCGAGCGCGGGTAGCACGCCGATGTCGCTGTTCGATCCTTTCGCACTCCGCGGGCTCGCGCTCGCGAACCGAATCGTCGTCTCGCCGATGTGCCAGTACTCGGCGGACGAGGGACGCGCGGGCGACTGGCACCTGGCGCACTGGGCGCAGATGCTGCAGTCGGGGGCGGCGCTGTTCGTCGTCGAGGCGACCGCGGTGACGCGCGACGGACGCATCACCCACGGATGTCTCGGGCTCTACGACGATGCCTGTGAGCGAGCGTTTACTGACGTCGTCGCCCGCGCCCGGCGTCTCGCACCGTCGGCGCCGGTGGCCGTGCAGCTCGCCCACGCCGGGCGCAAGGGGTCGTCGGCCGCGCCATGGGACGGCGGTGCTCCGCTCTCGGGGCCGCTGGCCTGGCCGACGCTCGCGCCGTCGGCGGTCGCGTTCGATGCCGGCCACCCGGTGCCGCGCGCGCTCGACGCGAGCGGGCTCGCGGCGATCCGCGAGGCGTTCGCGGACGCCGCGCGCCGCGCCCATCGTGCCGGGATCGACGCGATCGAGGTCCACATGGCGCACGGGTACCTGCTCCACGAGTTCCTGTCGCCGCTCTCGAACGTCCGCGACGATGCGTACGGCGGCACGCGCGAGCGGCGCATGCGCTTCCCGCTCGAGGTGTTCGACGCCGTGCGCGAGGCGTTTCCTGCGGATCGCCCGGTCGGCGTGCGCGTATCGGCGACCGACTGGGTCGAAGGCGGGTGGGCGCTCGACGACACGATCGCGCTGGCACGCGAACTGGCCGCGCGCGGCTGCGACTTCGTCGACGTGTCGAGCGCGGGCATCTCGCCCGCGCAGCGCGTCGAGGCGAAGCCCGGGCTGCACGTGCCGTTCGCGCGCGCGATCCGCGAGGCGACCCGCGTGCCGACGATCGTCGTGGGCCTCGTCACCGAGCCCGTGCACGCGGACGCGATCGTGGCGAACGGCGATGCGGACCTCGTCGCGCTCGCGCGCGGCATGCTTTGGAATCCGCACTGGCCGTGGCATGCGGCGAAGGCCCTCGGCGCCAAGGTGGCCGTCCCGCACCAGTACCTGCGCGCCGCGCCGCGCTGGAAGTAGGGTCAGACCCTGCTTCACCGCAAACGCAGGAAGTAGGGTCAGACCCTCATTTCCCGGTCCATCGGCCACCGTCCCATGCACATCGTCGGCGTCGACTTCACGAGCGCGCCGTCGCGGCGCAAGGCGATCACCGTGGCGCACGGCCGGCTCGCCGGCTCGACGGTCCGGGTCGAGCGCGTCGACCGTCTCGTCGACTGGCCCGCGTTCGAAGCGCTGCTCGCGGCGCCGGGTC
>JAKLIE010000009.1 GCA_022709775.1 Pseudomonadota bacterium | reverse complement strand
GAGGCCCGTCCGGCCCGGACCTGCACGCCGGAAGGTTGCGGTCGACGATCGCGCCGAGCGCCGCGTAGGTCCTCGCCTCGTCATCCGCGTCGCGCGCCGCCTGCGCGCGCGCCTCGCCGTCGGCGAGCGCCGCGCCGTTCGCGCCCCACGCCTTCGCGGCGACGAGCGTGCCGCGCTCGTAGGCGTAGTCGCCGCGCGGCGATCCGTCCGGATGCCACGATCGCTTGGCCCCGTGGAGCACTCCCTTCGCGTAGGCCGCTTCGAGCTGCTGCCGCGGCTCGCGCCCGCGTCCCGCGCCGGAATACCAGAGCGCCGCCGTGCCGCTCTCCACCCCGTCGTCGTACGGGATGTGTGCGATGCGCTCGCCGCCTGCCGTCCAGTAGATGAACGATCCGGTTCGCCTGCCGCGGCTGAACGCGCCCAGCACGCGCAGCGACCCGCGCGCGTCGCGGAGCTCGTAGATGCCCTGCGGCTCGCCGTCGCGGCAGGCGCCGCGAACGTCGAACGACTCGGCCGCCGCCGGCGCGGCGAGCGCCGCGGCCGCGAGCAGGATCGCTAGCCGCGCCGCTTCGCCCACCATGCGGCCAGCTCGCCGACGATGCCGCGCCGGAACGCCAGCACGCATACGACGAAGATCGCGCCGGTGATGACCGTGACCCATTGGCCCCGGTCGGCGAGGAAGTGCTCGAGCGAGATGATCGTGAAGGCGCCGACGACCGGCCCGAAGACGGTGCCCATGCCCCCGAGCAGCGTCATCAGCACGACCTCGCCGGACATCTGCCACTGCACGTCGGTGAGCGAGGCCAGCTGGAACACGATCGCCTTCGTCGCGCCGGCGACGCCGGACAGCGCGGCGGACAGGACGAACGCGATCAGCTTGTACCGGTCGGCGTCGTAGCCCAGCGAGATCGCGCGAGGCTCGTTCTCGCGAATGGCCTTCAGCACCTGGCCGAAGGGCGAGTGGATGATCCGGCGGATCGCGAGGAAGCCGGCGACGAAGATCGCCAGCACCACGTAGTACATGACGTGGACGTTCGAGAGGTCCAGCACGCCGAACATCCTGCCGCGGGGCACCGACTGGATGCCGTCCTCGCCGCCGGTGAACGGCGTCTGCAGGTAGAAGAAGAAGATCATCTGCGCCATCGCGAGCGTGATCATCGCGAAGTAGATCCCCTGGCGGCGGATCGACAGCGCGCCCGTCAGCGCGCCGAGCGCGGTCGATGCGAGCGTGCCGGCGAGGATCGCGACCTCGGGCGGCAGTCCCCAGACCTTCGCCGCATGCGCCGAGACGTAGCCCGCGGTCCCGAAAAACATCGCATGGCCGAACGACAGGAGGCCGACGTAGCCGATCAGCAGGTTGAAGGCGCACGCGAACAGCGCGAAGCACAGCGCCTTCATCAGGAACACCGGATAGACGCCCGCCCACGGGGCGACGGCGAGCGCGACCACCATCGCGATCGTGGCGATGCGGAACGTGCGGACCGACGGGTCCGCGGCCAGTACCTCGACTTCCGGCGAGACCGGCTCGAGCGCGGCCGGATCCGGCGCGGCGGGATCGGGCGCGACCATCAGCGCTCCTTCCCGAACAGGCCCGCGGGCCGGATCATCAGCACGATCACCATGATGACGAAGATCACCGTGTTCGACGCTTCAGGATAGAACACCTTGGTCAGCCCCTCGACGATGCCGAGACCGAACCCGGTCAGGATCGCGCCCATGATCGACCCCATGCCGCCGATCACGACGACCGCGAACACGACGATGATGAGGTTCGCGCCCATCTGCGGGCTCACCTGGTAGATCGGCGCGGCCATCACGCCGGCGAGCGCGGCGAGCCCGACCCCGAACCCGTAGGTCAGCGTGATCATGCGCGGAACGTTGATGCCGAACGCCTGAACGACGGTCGGGTTCTCCGTCGCCGCGCGCAGATACGACCCGAGCTTGGTGCGTTCGATCACGTACCAGGTCGACAGGCACACGATCAGCGACGCGACGACGACCCAGGCGCGGTAGCGCGGCAGCATCATGAAGCCCAGGTCGAACGCCCCGGCGAACTCCGCTGGCAGCCGGTAGGGGAGCCCGGACGAGCCGAATTCGTTCTGGAACAGCCCCTGGATGACCAGCGCGAGGCCGAACGTCAGCAGGAGACCGTACAGGTGGTCGAGCTTGTAGAGCCTCGACAGCATCGTTCGCTCGATCGCGATCCCGAAGGCGGCCATCGCGACGGGAGCGATCAGCAGCGCCCACCAGTACGGCACGCCGAGCTTCTCGAGCAGGAACCACGCGCCGAACGCGCCCATCATGTACTGCGCGCCGTGCGTGAAATTGATGATGTTGAGGAGCCCGAAGATGACCGCGAGGCCGAGCGACAGCATCGCGTAGAACGAGCCGTTGATCAGCCCGATCAGCAGCTGGCCCATGAGGGCCTGCACGGGCACCCCGAAGATCTCAGTCATGGCGAAGGTCGGCGTTGCGCGCCGTTGGAGCGGACGCGGCTCGCGCCGCGCCGCTCAACCTGCGCGAAAGCCCGGACGCGCCGCGAACGGGGCTCGCGGCCGGCGCTGGGAAGATCGAAGGCCGATGCGCCGGCAATGCGGGTTCGAACATGCAATGCGTGACCCGATACCGCCCCCGAGCGTTGAGCGGCGCGGCTTTCGCCGCGACCGCTCGAACGCGAGGAGTTCGTCCGTCGCGGCGCGAAGGCATGGCCTTTGGCCGCGAGGCCGGTTCGCCGCGACGGATAACGACTATTTGACGAGCGGGCACTCGCCGTCCTTCATCGGCCGGAACGCCTGCTCCGCGGGAATCGTCGCCCGGACCTTGTAGTAGTCCCACGGTCCCTTCGACTCCGAGGGCTTCTTGACCTCGACCAGGTACGCCGGGTGGATCTTGCGGCCGTCGGCGCGGACCGAGCCCTTGCCGAACAGCGGGTCGTCGGTCGGCATCTCCTTCATCTTCGCGATCACCCTGGTGCCGTCGTCGCTCTTGAGCGCCTCGACCGCCTTCAGGTAGTGGGTCAGCGCCGAGTAGACGCCGGCGTGCACCATCGTCGGGTGGATGCCCTTGTCCTGCGCGGCGAAGCGCTTCGCGAACGCGCGCGACTGGTCGTTCTGGTCCCAGTAGAACGTGTTCGTGACGATCAGGCCCTGCGCGGTCTGCAGCCCCAGCGCGTGAATGTCGGTCAGGAACACGAGCAGGCCGGCCAGGTTCTGGCCGCCCTTGACGATGCCGAACTCGGCGGCCTGCTTGATCGAGTTCGTCGTGTCGCCGCCCGCGTTCGCGAGACCGATGATCTTCGCCTTCGACGCCTGCGCCTGCAGCAGGAACGAGCTGAAGTCCTGCGTGTTGAGCGGCGCGCGGACCTTGCCCACCACCTTGCCGCCGTTCTTGAGCACGACCGCCTCGGTGTCGCGCTCGAGCGCGTGGCCGAACGCGTAGTCGGCGGTGAGGAAGAACCACGAGTCGCCGCCCGTCTTGACGATCGCGCTGCCGGTGCCGTTCGCAAGCATCCACGTGTCGTAGGTCCAGTGGATCGTGTTCGGCGTGCATGCCTTGCCCGTCAGGTCGGACGACGCCGCGCCGGAGACCAGGAACGCCTTGCCCTTGTCCTTCGTGATCTGGTTGACCGCCAGCGCCACGCCCGAGTTCGGGGTGTCGACGATCACGTCGACCTTCTCGGTGTCGTACCACTGCCGAGCGATCGCCGAGCCGACGTCCGGCTTGTTCTGGTGGTCGGCGGAGACGAACTCGACCTTGTAGCCTCGCTTCTCGATGCCGGAGTCCTCGACCGCCATGCGCGCCGCGACGACCGACCCGGCGCCGGCCAGGTCCGTGTAGAGGCTCGACATGTCGGACAGGACGCCGATCTTGATGACGTTGTCGGACACCTGCGCCTGCGCGGCGCCGGTGGCGAATGCCGCCGCGACGGCGAGCGAGAGTAGACCGCGCTTGAAGTGCTTCATGCTTCCTCCGGGTTGGCGGGCGACGCGGGACGGCTCGCGTCCTAGACGCCCAGGTAATCGTGCAGCTTGCCCATCGACGACTCGAGCGCGGCGTTCGGGATCATGTCCACGATGCGTCCGTGCTCCATCACGTAGTGCCGGTCCGCGACCGTCGCCGCGAACCGGAAGTTCTGCTCGACCAGCAGGATCGTGAACCCCCGCTGCTTCAGCCGCGCGATCGTGCGTCCGATCTGCTGGACGATCACCGGCGCGAGCCCCTCGGTCGGCTCGTCGAGCAGCAGCAGCCGCGCGCCGGTGCGCAGGATGCGGCCGATCGCGAGCATCTGCTGCTCGCCGCCCGAGAGCTTGGTGCCGGGGCTCGAGAGCCGCTCCCTCAGGTTCGGGAACAGCTCGAAGATCTGCCCGACCGGCAGCCCGCCCTCGCCGACCACGGGCGGAAGCATCAGGTTCTCCTCGACGTCGAGGCTCGCGAAGATCGCCCGCTCCTCCGGACACCAGGCGATGCCCCGCCGCGCGATCCGGTTCGACGCGAGCCGGATCGTCTCCCGGCCCTCGAACACGATCGAGCCTTCGCGCCGCGGCACGATCCCCATGATCGACTTGAGCGTCGTCGTCTTGCCCGCGCCGTTGCGGCCGAGCAGCGTGACGACCTCGCCGCGCGCGACGTCGAAGTCGACGCCGTGCAGGATGTGCGACTCGCCGTACCACGCGTTGAGGCCGCGCGACGAGAGCATCGGGGACGCCGCGGCGGCGAGGGCGGCGGCGTCAGCCATGGCTGGCCCCCAGGTAGGCCTCGACGACCGCCGGGTGACGCGAAACCGTCGCGTAGTCGCCCTCGGCGAGGATTTCGCCGCGCGCGAGCACGGTGATCCGGTCCGAGAGCGTCGAGACCACCGACAGGTTGTGCTCGACCATCAGGACCGTCCGGTTCGCGGCCACGCGCCTGATCAGCGCCGTGATGCGCCCGACGTCCTCGTGCGCCATGCCGGCGGTCGGCTCGTCGAGCAGCATCATCTCGGGATCGAGCGCGAGCGTCGTCGCGATCTCGAGCGCGCGCTTGCGCCCGTAGGCGAGCTCGCCCGCGGTCGTGCGTTCGAATCCGCGCAGGCCCACCGCGTCGGCCAGCTCGTCGGCTCTCGCGTCCATCGCGCGCAGCACCGACTCGCTGCGCCAGAAGTCGTACGAGCGTCCGCGCGAGCGCTGCAGCGCGATGCGGATGTTCTCGCGCACCGTCAGGTGAGCGAACACCGCCGAGATCTGGAACGAGCGCACCAGCCCCATGCGCGCGATCGCCGCCGGGCGCGAGCCCGTGATCTCGCGGCCGTTGTAGTAGATCTGGCCGCGCGTCGGCACGAGGAACTGCGTCAGCAGGTTGAAGCAGGTGGTCTTGCCCGCGCCGTTGGGACCGATGAGCGCGTGGATCGAGCCGCGGCGAACCGAGAGGCTCACGTCCTTGACCGCGACGAAGCCCTTGAACTCCTTCGTGAGCCCTCGCGTTTCGAGTATCGTGTCGTCCGCCATACCGTCCGCAGGGTCTCTCCGGGCCGTCGGGCCCCAAGCCGCGGGCGGATTATGCGGGCAGGCGCGCGGGGCTGCAAACGGCAGCCGGGGACGCCGCTCAGCGCTTGGTGCCGAGCCAGGTCTGGGCCTTCTGCATCGCGACCAGGTCGCCGGACGTCCGCATCCCGACGCGCTCGGCGGCGTCGAGCGCGACCAGCGCGAGCTGTGCCGTGGCGAACGCATCGCCGACGGCGTCGTGGCGCGCCGACGGCGGGACGCCCGTGTGCGCCAGCCAGTCGTCGAGGCTGTCGCATCCGGTGCCCCGGAAGAGTGCGGGCAGCAGCCACGCGAGGTCGATCCAGACGAGCTTCGGCTCGACGCCGAGGATCTCGCGGCAGGCGCGCTGCATCATCGGACGATCGAACTCGGCACGGAACGCGATCAGCGGATCGCGGCCGGCGAACTCGAGGAAGGCGATCAGCGCCTCGGCCGGCTCGGCGCCGCCGCGCTGCGCCTCGCCACCGATGCCGTGGATCAGGATGTTCGCATCCGCGGACGCCTGCGACTGCCGCAGCACCGCGCCGAACGCGTCGGCGAGCGCGATGCGGCCGCCGTCGACCGCGACGGCCCCGACCGAGATCACCCGGTCGCGGGCGAGGTCGAGCCCGGTGGTCTCGCAATCCATCACCACGTACCGGCCCTCGGCATGCGCCCGCGTGCGGGGCGGCCGCGGCCGGCGCTGCCAGGCCGAGAGCCGGTCGGCGAGCGCACCGCCGACGCGCGGGCCGCCGAGGAGGAAGTCGACCGAGCGATCGAACCAGCCCACGCGTCGTCACCCCGTCCCGCGTCAGACGCGGAACGTCTGTGCGAGCCGCTCCTGCAGCTTGCGGGCCTGCCGGAACGCCTCCTTGAGCATCCGCTGCTCGACTTCGTTGAGCATGTCCGGGTCGATCCGGTTCGGGTGGCCGCCCCCGCTCTCCTGCTGCCGCAGGCGAAGCAGCTGCAGGAAGTGGAACGCGTCGACCGTCGCCTCGACGTGCCTCGGCTCGACGCCGAGCGCGCCGCCCGCGAGCCTGAGCCTCGCGGCCGTGCCGGTCTCGCGGACCGCCTTGCCGAGCGCGAACACGCGCGCAGCGTCGACGAAGATGCGCGCACCGCGCACCTTGAGGTCGAGCGTGCCGCGGTGGGCGGGGTCGTCGTCGGTCGCGAACGCGCGCAACACGCCCAGCGGCGGCACGGTCTGGAGCGCGTTCTGCACCATGAGCCGGAGGAACAGCGTCGACTCCGTCGAGTAGCCGTGCAGCCAGGTCGACAGGTCGTCGGTCAGCGTCGTGTCGCCGTAGAGCGGCCGGAAGTCGAACACGATGTTGGCCTCGAGCAGCGCCTGCGGTGTCGGCTGCGTGAGCCACCCGAGGAAGCGCGCCTTCCACTCGTCCACCGTCAGGCACATCGTCGGGTTGGACGCCATCACGTTCCCCGTGCACAGCGGGAAGCCCAGTTGCGCGAGCGCCGCGTTGACCGCGAGCGCGAACGCGAGCAGCCGGCTGCGCTCGTACTCGACCGCCGCCGGGTCGGCGGGCAGGAACACGAGCGCGTTGTCCTGGTCGGTCGCGAGCGTCTGCTCGCCGCGACCCTCGCTGCCCAGCGCGAGCCAGCACCAGTCGAGGTCGGCGACGTCGTGCGAATCGAGCGTGATCTCGAGAACGCGTCGCGTCATCGCGTCGTTGATGGACGCGATCGTCCGCGTGAGCGGCTCGGCGCCGACGCCCTGCGCGAGCAGGTTGCGCGCGAGGCGTCGCACGTCCGACGCCTGCGTCGCGAGCACGTCGACCGACGCGGCCTCGCGCACGCCCTCGACGACCTGGCGCATCGACACGCGCTGCAGCGCGAAGAAGTCGCGCTCGTTGACGACGCCGAGCAGCGTCGCGCCGTCGGCGACGACGATCTGGCGGATGCCGCGCTCCGCCATCGCCGCGAGCGCATCGTTCGCGGTCGCGGACCCCGGCAGCGTGAAGACCGGCGAGGTCATCACCTCGGCCAGCGGGACGTCGAGCGACCGCCGCGCGAGCGTCACGCGGCGCAGCAGGTCGACCAGCGTGAAGAGCCCGATCGGCGCGCCTTCGGCGTCGGTCGCGACGATCGTCCTCACCTTCGCTTCGTTCATCGCGACGAGCGCTTCCGCGAGCGGCGATGACGCCGCGCACGCGACCGGCGCACGGCGCACGAGCTCGGCGAGCGGTCGGGCGAGGGACTGCTCTTCGGCGGCACGTTCGCCGTATCGCGACGACAGCTGCGCCAGCGATTGCCTGAGCGTCTCGGTGATCGCGCCCGAGCGGTAGCGCTCGAACACGTCCGACCGGGCGCGGAGCGCGAGGAAATCCTCGCGCGAGAGCTGGAACGCGAACGTGTCCTGCAGCGCAGTGTAGATGCGGCTCGCCGGCGCGGCGGCCGAGAGCGCCCCGACGGGGAACATCTCGCCGGGACCGAGCGTCGGGTCGGGCGGCGCGGTCGGGTCCGCGGGACGACTGCCCACCCGACCGCGCTGGATGAGCTGGAGCTCGCCGACCGGCCCGCTGTCGGGTGCGAGGACGTCGCGCCCGGCGGCGAAGTAAGCGAGCTTCAGGCGCGGCACGACGAACGCGAGGTCGTCCGCGGCCATCCGGTCGAACGGGGCGTAGCGCGCGAGAAATTCGCGGACCGGCTGCGCGAGGGCGTCGGGGGTGGCGGTCATCGGTCGGGCGTCAAAGCGCGACGACCTCCGCCCGTGAGGGTCGGAGGCCGTCGCGCTTCGCACGGAAAGGCGAGCGTCAGTGCGCGGCCGCCTTCGACGCGAGGATGCCGGTGTTCTGGCGCGCGTAGAGCTCGTCCCACATCTCCTCGGAGCGCCGGTCGCGATACAGGAGCGAGCCCAGGATCACCGCGAGGAAGCCCAGCGGGATCGAGATGATCCCCGGGTTGCGCAGCTCGAACAGCGGCTTCTCGAGACCGACCAGCGACGTGTCGTCGCCCTTGAACTTCTCGAGCGTGGCTCTGGCGCCGGCCACGTCCTTCTCGATCGCCGCGATCGCCCTGCCCGCCTTCGCCTTCGCCGCGTCGTCCGCCGCGCCGGCCAGGTCCGCGTCGGCCTTCGACTTGCGCGCTTCCGCGCCGTCGACGACCTTCTGGGCCGCCGCCTTGAGCGCCTTCGGGTAGGTCATGTTCGGCGACACGAGCACGAGCGCGATGGCCGTCAGCGTGCCCACCACCATGCCGAGCACGATGCCGCCGGTGTTGCAGCGCTTCCAGTAGAGCGTGAGCAGCACACAGGGGAAGTTCGCCGAGGCCGCGACCGCGAATGCCAGCGCGACCAGATGGGCGACGTTCTGGCCCTTCGCCGCGATCCCGATGACGATCGCCATCGCGCCGACCACGACCGTCGCGATCCGCGCGGCCCTGACCTGCTCCTGCGGCGTCGCGTGCTCGCCGCGGATCACGCCGACGTAGAGGTCGTGCGCCATCGCCGAGGCCGCCGCGAGCACGAGGCCCGCGACGACCGCCACGATCGTCGCGAACGCGACGGCGGCGACGAAGGCCAGCATGAAGTTGCCGAGCAGCGAGTCTGCCCCGCCCCCGAGCGCCTGCGCGAGCAGCGGCGCGGCCATGTTGCCGCCCGGGTCGACGGCGCGGATCTGGTCGGCGCCGACCTTCATCGCCGAACCCATGCCGAGGAACAGCGTCAGCACGTAGAACCCGCCGATGATCGCCATCGCCCAGATCACCGAGACGCGGGCCGCCTGCGCGGTGGGCACGGTGAAGAACCGCATCAGGATGTGCGGCAGGCCGGCGGTGCCGAAGACGAGCGCCATGCCCAGCGAGATCTGGTCGATCGGCGCCTTGAACAGCAGGCCCGGCTCGAGGAAGCGCTGGCCGAGCTCGGCCGGCGACATGTTCTTCGCGCCGTCGCCGAGGATCTGGGCGACCCGCGCCTGCACCTTGGCGTCGCCGACGACGTTGGTCAGGAAGTCGCCGAAGAAGCCGTACTGCATCCACACCATCACGACGAGCACGATCGAGGCGGTCACGAGCAGCACCGCCTTGATGATCTGCACCCAGGTCGTCGCGACCATCCCGCCGAACAGCACGTAGCCGAGCATCAGGATGCCGACGACGACGACCGAGATCTCGTAGTCGATGCCGATCAGCGTCTTGACCAGCACGCCGCCGCCGACCATCTGCGCGGTCAGGTAGAACGTCGACACCGTGATCACCGAGATCGCGCCGACGATCCGCGTGGCGCGCGGGTTGTTCCGGTACGCGAGGATGTCGGCCAGCGTGTACTTGCCGATGTTGCGGCAGGGCTCGGCGATGACCAGCAGCACCGTGATGTACGCGACGAGCCAGCCCACCGAGTACATGAAGCCGTCGTAGCCCCAGATCGAGATCAGGCCCGCGATGCCCAGGAACGACGCGGCCGACAGGTAGTCGCCCGCGATCGCCCAGCCGTTCTGCAGGCCCGACACGCCGCCGCCGGCCGTGTAGAAGTCCGCGGCGCTCTTGACGCGCTTCGCGGCGAGGAACGTGACGAACATCGTCGACGCGATGATCGCGCCGAACACGGAGAACGTGAGCCACTGCCATTTGGCGGCGACGGCGCCCTGCGCGAGGGCGGGCGTGGCCACCGCGGCGAGCGCGGCGACGGCGCCGAAAGCGAGGATGCGTTTGCGGTTCATCGACGGCCTCCGATCTTCTCGGCGTCGCGGATCAGTTCCGCCGCCATCGTGTCGAACTCGGCGTTCGCGCGCCGCGAATAGTGGAACGCGATGCCCCACGCGACGACGAACTCGGACAGCGCGAAGAGCAGCCCCACGTTGACCGGGCCCCAGACCCGGATGCCGAAGAGGCCCGGGAAGTACGCGGCGCCGATCGGCAGCAGGAAGTAGTAGGCGACCGAGAAGACCATCAGCCCCCACAGGAAGCGGGTCTTCTTGTGGTGGAGCGCCTGGAAGCGCGGATCGGCGACGATCGCCTTCCAGTCGATTGCGGCGGGTGCAGCCATCCTGACCTCCCTCGGGAACAGCGCGATGCGGACGACGCGGCGGGGGAACGCTCCCCCGCTGCCAACTGATCCCCGGACGACATCATGCGCCTGAGGGATCGCGGTTGACCCTCGTCAACCGGAGCGCATGTTGCACTGCAAAAATCGGCTTGTCCAGTGTCTTATGTCATTTGTCTTATAGAAGACATTCCGTCAGGATCTCGCATCGTCGGCGCTCGCCCCCGGCTTGCGGACACGGCCCCCCCCCCGCAGGCCGGACCGCCCATGTCCGGAGCGGGGAACGCGGTCGGAGGTCTCGGGTCCCAGCCGGCGCGCGCTCCGGGCCAGGCACCCCGCGGGTCCGGCATCGCCGACGGTGCCTAGAGGCGCCAGGCCGGTGCGCGCTTGCCCAGGAACGCGTCGATCCCTTCCGCCGCGTCGGGATCGAGCATGTTGCAGGTCATCGCCTCGGCGGCGATCGCGTAGGCGTCGGAGAGCCCGCACTCGACCTGCCGGTAGAACGCCCGCTTGCCGAGCGCGACCGCGGCCGGGCTCTTGGCGCGGATCGCGCCCGTCAGCTCGGCGATCGCCTCGTCGAGCCGCTCCGCGGGGACGGCGCGATTGACGAGGCCCCAGTCCGCCGCGGTCGCCGCGTCGACGAGCTCGCCGGTGACGAGCAGTTCCATCGCGCGCTTGCGCGGGACGTTGCGCGCAACCCCGACGGCGGGCGTCGAGCAGAAGATGCCGGCGTTGATGCCCGACAGGCCGAACTTCGCGCCGTCGGCCGCGACGGCGAGATCGCACATCGACACGAGCTGGCAGCCGGCCGCCGCCGCCGCGCCGTGCACGCGGGCGATCACCGGCTGCGGGATCTGCGTCAGCTTCAGCATCATCCGTCCGCAGGCGTCGAACAGGCCCTGCTGCCACGCCGGATCGATGTGCGCGCGCATCTCCTTCAGGTCGTGGCCCGCGCAGAACGCCTTGCCCGCGGCCGCGAGCACGACGACGCGCGTGGCACG
The DNA here is from genome assembly GCA_022709775.1 of Pseudomonadota bacterium. The sequence goes on along the minus strand of JAKLIE010000009.1, from coordinate 635 downwards.
GTCGGCGGCCGCCTCGTCGAGCGCGGCCTCCAGCGCGGCGACCATCGCGGTCGACAGCGCGTTGTAGCGCTCGCCGCGGTTCATCGTGATCGTGCGGACGCCGTCCTTCACGGAGGCCAGCACGTACGGGTCGAGTCCCGCGTCGATGGGTGCGTTCATGCGCAGCTCCTCACTGTCCGTACACCCGCGCCCTGCGCCGCCCCGGGGGCGGGGCGCACGGCGAGCGTCGGGGAATTCTCCGGGGAGTCATCCGAGGGCGTCGGTCGACTTCGCGCGCGCGCGCAGCACGAACTTCTGGATCTTGCCGGTCGACGTCTTGGGCAGCTCGCAGAACTCGAAGCCCTTCGGCACCTTGTAGCTCGCGAGATGGGCCCGGCAGTGCGCTACCAGTTCGTCGCTGGTCACGGTCGACCCCGGCCTGAGCTCGACGAACGCGCGCGGCGTCTCGCCCCATTTCGGGTCGGGCTGCGCGACGACGGCGGCCGCGAGCACCGCCGGATGCCGGTAGAGCACGTCCTCGACCTCGAGCGAGCTGATGTTCTCCCCGCCCGAAATGATCACGTCCTTGCTGCGGTCCTTGATCTTCACGTAGCCGTCGGGCTGCAGCACGGCGAGGTCGCCCGAGTGGAACCAGC
>JAKLIE010000089.1 GCA_022709775.1 Pseudomonadota bacterium | reverse complement strand
GACGTGACGCGGCCCTCCGTCACCCAGCACGATCGACTCGATGAGCGCAGTCCAGCCCAGGTTGTTGACGTGATCGAGCGGGGCGCCGGCGCGGATGAGCGCGCGCACGACGCCGTCGTGCCCGAGATGCGCCGCGGCGATCAGCGCCGTGCCGTCGTAGCGGCTCGTGACGTTCTTCGCGCTTCCGCCGAGCGCGAGCGCGACCTCGAGCGTCACCAGGTCGTCGGCGACCGCGGCGACCGTGACGATGTCGTAGCGATCGTTCTCGAGTGCGTTCGGGTTCGCGCCGGCCGCGACCAGCGCGCGCATCGCGTCGCGCCGTCGCGCGAACGTCGCGACGATGAGCGGCGTTCGCCCGCGCCCGTCGCGCGCATCGACCATGGCGCCTGCCGCTGCCTGCGAGCGGATCGCAGCGGCGTCGCCGGCATGGGCCGCGGCGAAGAGCCCGGCATAGGCGGCGACCTCGGCGGGGCTCGGCGGCACCTGCGCCTGCGCGGCGAGCGCGGCCGCGAACGGGAGGGCGGCGGCGAGGCGCCTGCTGCCGCGAGCGAGCCGGGACGCCGCCTGCGAGAGTGCGGCCGGGAGCCTGGTGTCCATGCGACGGATTCTGGCACGGCCTTACGTGCGTGGCGAAGCGCCCGGAGGCTTCGCGGCCCGATACGCTAGACTTTGCGCCTCCGTCCGCAACCCCTGGACGCGCGCGCGGCCTCGCCGCCGCGAATGCGCGCGACCGCGAAACGCCGCCTTGCCCACCGGCATCAAGCTCCTGTCGTTCGTCGACCATTCCGGCTACGGAATGGCGGCGCTCGCCTATGTGCGCGCGCTGGTCAATGCGGGGGTCCCGGTGCGCTGGATGCCCGTGCGGTACGTCGGGAGCGGGGTGCGCCCCGTCGGTCCCGGGCACTCGCCGCCGCTCTCGCTCATGGCCACCGACGACGAGTCGCTGTCCGACCTCCCCGCGCTCATCGCGGCGACGTCGCGGCCGATCGCCTACGACACCGTCGTCGCGCATACGGTCCCCGAGCATTGGCCCGCGCTGTTCGAGCCGGGCAAGCGCAACGTCGGCTACACGGTCTGGGAGACCGACCGCGCGCCGGCGCACTGGCGCACGCTGCTCGATCGCGCCGACCGGGTGCTGGTGCCCTGCGCGATGAACCGCGACACCTTCGTCGCCGCCGGCGTGCGTGCGCCGGTGCGCGTGGTGCCTCACGTCCGGCGGCACGCCTGGAACAACTTCGCGCCGGCGGACCTGGCCGCGGCGCGCGTGCGGTTCGGCATTGCGGGCGCGCGATTCGTCTTCTACACGATCAACACCTGGGACCCGCGCAAGGCGCTGGGCACGCTGCTGCGCGCGTTCGTCCGCGCGTTTCGCGCCGACGACGGCGTGGCGCTGGTCGTGAAGACCGGTCCGGTGGGCTATGGGGCGCCGCCGAACTACGCGCGCGCGCCCACGCTCGAGCTCGCCCAGGCGGTTGTCGACGACGCGACCGACGAGCTCGATCGCGATGCGCCCCCGATCTGCCTGCTGCCCAACGTCTTCACCGGGCGAGGAATCGACCTGTTGCACGAGCTCGGCGATGCGTACGTCACGCTGCCGCACGGCGAGGGCTGGGCGCTGGGCCTGTTCGATGCGGCCACGCGCGGCACGCCGGCGATCGCGACCGGCTGGGGCGGGCACCTGGACTACATGGGCGCCGACTGGCCCGGGGCGGTGCCCTTCCGGATGGCGCAGGTCCCCGTGTGGCCCCCCGAGCACCCGTCCTACTGGCCGTCGCAGCGCTGGGCCGCTCCCGACGTCGACGCGGCCGCGGCGGCGATGCGGGCGATCGTCGAGGATCCGCGGCCGGCCCGTGCGGCCGCGGAGTCGATCGCCGAGCGGATCGCCAACCGCTACGCCGAGCCGGTCGTCGCGCGCGAGTACCTGACGGCGCTCGAATGACGTCGCGGCGCGAGTTTCACTTCGTCTTCGGCCTGCGCCCGCAGACGGAGCCCTTCCACCTGGTGCACTTCCTGGCGCTCGAGTCCTGCCGCCACACGCAAGACGCCGACGCGATCCACCTGCACTGCCGGCACCTGCCGTGGGGACCGTGGTGGGAGCGGATCGCGCCGCACCTCGCGGTCCACCGCGTGGGGGGCGCACCTCGCGGCTTCGATCCGGCGCGGTACGCGGAGACGAGCGAGGGCCGCTACATCGCGGAGCGCGGCTACGACTATGCGCACGAAGCGGACTTCCAGCGGCTCGAGATCCTCCGCGTCGGCGGGGGCGCCTACGCCGACATCGACACGCTGTTCGTCGGGCGCTACCCGGACGCCTGGTTCGCGCGCGAGTGCGTCCTGGGCGAGGAAGTCCCCAATGCGGGGCCGGACGGCGTGCTCCGGCCGTCGCTGTGCAACGCGGTGATCCTCGCGCGGCCGGGGTCGCGGTTCGTCTCGCGCTGGCTCGACGACGCGCGCGTCTCGTTCGACGGGACGTGGAACAGGCATTCGTGCACGGCAGCGGCGAGGCTGTGGGGCGAGGGGCCGGACGAGGTTCACGTGCTGCCCCGGCGCTGCTTCTACCGGCACGGGCCTACTCGAGCCGGCATCGCGGCCCTGTTCGAGCAGCGCGACGACCGGCTCCACGGCGTCGCGAGTGTCCACCTGTGGGCGCACCTGTGGTGGGACGAGCTGCGCGTCGACTTCTCGCGCTTCCACGCCGGGCTCGTCACGCCGGAATGGATCGCACGGGGCGACACGACGGTCGCTTCGATCGCGCGGCAGTACCTCGAAAAGTAGGGTCAGACCCCAATTTCCCGAAAAAGTGGGGTCAGACCCAGCGAATAAGTAGGGTCAGACCCTACTTTCCAGACATGGCACCCGCGGTTGGGGCGCGGCTCGGAAAAATAGGGTCTGACCCTACTTTTCGGAAGACAGGGTCTGACCCCATTTCTTGGACCCCATTTTTGCAGGGCGATGCCTCTAGATCTGGATCGGCCCGGCGCCGCAGGGCACCACGAGCGGTCCGAGGGGCGGGAGGAACTCTGCCAGTCGCTGTCTCAGGACGCGCTCGCGCGCGAGGAGGCGCGCGTCCGGCAAGTGCTTGGCCGCGGCGATCGCCAGGTGATGCGGCTCGGGCCACGCGTTGGCGCCGTGCCACGTGTAGACGTAGCACCAGCCCACGCCGCGCACGCGCGCGATCCGCGCGCCCGACGCGACGATCTCGAGACACAGCGCGGTGTCCTCGCCTCGCCGTGCGGACGGATACGCGGGCATGCGGTCGCGCCGGCCCATCAGCGTTCCCTGCACGAAGTCGAGCGGGTAGGCCTCGGCGCTCCAGTCCTCCCAGAAGAGCGTGCGCTGCGCGGGAAACCAGTGCAGCTGCTCGGTGAGGAACGAGAAGGCGGCGTCGCCTGCGACGAGCCCTGCGGCCTGCCGCGCGAGGCGCTCGGGATGGTGCCGGTCGTCGTCGTCCCACTGCACGACGAGCTCGCCGCGCGCGAGCGCGACGCTGCGGTTGCGCAGCTCGCCCAGCGTGCGGCCGGCCTCCGCCCGCTCGAAGGTCGCGCGGAGGCCGGCGCGTTCGACGAGGCTCCGGACGGCTGCGTCGAACGCCGCGTCGCCGTCGTGGACGACGACGAGCTCGCGGTCGACGTGCGTCTGGCGCGCGAGATCGCCGAACGCCGCCTCGAGTCGCGGGAGCGCGCCAGGGCGCGTGACGGTGAGCGCGCTGATCAGCACGGCTCGTCCGCGTGCGGCGCCGGCGCGAAGCGTAAGATGGCAGGCCTCATTCGAAGGGCGGAGCGAGGGAGGTCCGAACGTGCATCCGGGTTGCATTGTCACCTATCGGGGCGCGCCCGGATCGAACCGCCGCGCGAACCTCGACGCGGTCCTCGCATGGCTCGCGCACTCGCCGGACCTCGAGACGATCGTCGTCGAGCAGGACGCGCATCCGAGGCTCGCGGCCCCGCTGCCGCATCCGCGCGCGCGAGTCGTCTTCGCGTACAACGCGGGGCCGTTCAACCGGGCGTGGGGCCTCAACGTAGGCGCGAGGATGTCGGAGGCCGGGGTGCTTGCGTTCGGCGACGCGGACGTCGTCATGCCGGGCGCGTTCGGTCCCGCGGTGACGCGATCCGCCCGCGAGGCGCAGGTCGTGAAGCCGTATCGCCGCCTGGTGGACCTCACGGCCGACGAGACCGCGCGGGTGCGCGAGCGCGGCCCGTGGGTCTGCGACCTCGATGGCGAAACACGGGCCGGTCGCGACGTGCTTTGCGGCGGCTGGTTCGCGATGCGGCGGGGCGCGTTCGAGGCTCTCGGCGGGTTCGACGAGCGATTCGCCGACGGCGAAGGCGAGGACGAGGCGATGACGATCAAGGTCGAGCGCGCGCGACTGGCGACGCTGGAGCTGGACGGCGGCCCGGCGATGCGCCTCTGGCGCCCGCGGCCGCGCGCGACGGGAGAGGAAGGCTCGCGTTTCGCCGCGAGCCGTGCGCTCCTCGACGACTACGCGGGCTACGGCGATGCCGCGCTCGCGCGGCTCGAGGCCGTCGGGCGCCAGACCTGCGGCCGGCGCGACAAGTACCGGCCGGCGGAACGGTGAGCGACCACGCGATCCTGATGGTGGCGACGCCGGCGGGCGGTGGAATCGTGCACGTCGACCACGTCGCCACGCTGCTCGACCTCGCGCGGGCGCGCGTCGTCTTCTCGCACGTCACCGCGAGCGCGGAGCGGGACCCCGCCCGGGCGCGCAACGCGCTCCTCTCCGCGTTCCACGCGCGGAGCGGCCCCACGCATCTGCTGTTCCTCGATGCCGACGTGGGCCTGGACGCGGCCGACGTGATCCGGATGCTCGGGCACGGGCGCGACGTCGTCGCGGCACCGGTCCCGCTCGAGGTCCGCGGCTCGGAAGGCGAGGCCCGCTTCGACGTCGGCGTCGCGGTCGGCGAGGACGGCCCGCTCACGCTGCACGAGCACGCCTGTACGTCGGCCATGCTGCTCACGCGACGGGCCGTCGACGCGCTGGTGAACGATGCGAAGGCGGGCGGACGCGTCTACGAGTCCGCGACGGCGCTCGACGGCGACGCGGGCTCGCGCATCGACTACGATGTCTTCCACGCGGGGGCGGTCGACGGGGACTACGTGTCCGGCGACGCACGGGCCTGCGAGGCGCTGCGGCGCCACGGCCATGCGATCCACGTCGACCCGGCGATCGTCGTGCGCCGCCGTCGCGTCGCGACGTTCTAGCGGCGAGCCTGGGAGAGGGATCTGTGAGCGACAAGGAAGAGTGGGCTTTTCCCCCCGAGTTCCAGCCCGACGCGTCGATGGCCCGGTTCGATCTCGAGCAGGCGCTATCCGCGGTCGTTGCGCTCGAGGCGGACGTTCCGCCCGACGCATTCACCGCGCCGATCCTGGGCACCGAGCGCGGCGGCAGTGCGGTCGTGATCCGCGAGGACGGCCTCGCGCTCACGATCGGCTATCTCGTGACCGAGGCGGTGAACGTGCGGCTCACGACACGCGAGGGCCGCACCGTCGACGCGCATCCCATCGCGGTCGACTTCCCGACCGGGTTCGGTCTCGTGCAGCCGCTGGGGCCGCTGGGCGTCGCGCCGCTGTCGCGCGGAAAGGCCCTGGCGCTCGGCGCCGGCGACTCCGTCACCGCGATCTCGCACGGCGGACGCGCGCACGCGCTCGCCGCACGCGTCGTCGCGAAGAGCGAGTTCGCCGGCTACTGGGAGTACCTGCTGGACGAGGCGCTGTTCACGGCGCCGCTGCATCCCGCGTGGAGCGGCGCCGCGCTCGTCGACGCGCGCGGGCGGCTCGTCGGGATCGGGTCGCTGTTCGTGCAGCAGGTGATCGACGGCGAGGCGACGCGCGGCAACATGTTCGTGCCGGTGGACGTGCTCGAGCCGGTGCTGGACGACCTCCTGACGCACGGGCGGCGCCAGGGACCGCCGAGGCCGTGGCTCGGCGTCTACCTGAAGGACGAGGACGGGCGTGTCGTCGTGCAGGACGTCGCGCCGGACGGGCCGGCCGCGACGGCGGGGCTCGCGCCCGGGGACCAGATCGCGGCGATCTCCGACCAGCCGGTGTTCCAGGTCGCGCACGCGTGGCGCGTGCTGTGGCGGCAGGGCGCCGCCGGTGTCGCGATTCCGGTGACGGTCGTGCGCGACGGGCTCGCGCGCCGCGTGAACGTCGTCACCGCCGATCGGGAAGCGATGCTCGTAAAGCCGCGGTTGCAGTAGCGCTGTGTCCGCCCGGAGGGCGCCGGACGACGAGGAGGACGAGATGGACCCGAAGATCGTCGCGCTCTACGACGAGTACACGCACGCGCCGTTGCCGCGCAGGACCTTCCTCGAGCGGCTCGCCACCCTCGCCGGCGGCACCGCCGCCGCCTACGCGCTGCTGCCGATGCTCGAGAACGACTACGCGCGCGCGGCGACCGTCGCGCCCGGCGACGCGCGTCTCGCGATCGAGCGCGTGCCGATCCGGCTCCCCGGCGGCGAGATGCGCGCGTACGTCGCCGTGCCGCGTGCAGGGCCGTCGAAGCGCGCGGGCGTGATCGTGATCCACGAGAACCGCGGCCTGAACGCGCACATCGAGGACGTCGCGCGGCGCGTCGCGCTCGCCGGTTTCACGGCGGTCGGCGTCGACATGCTCCATGCGCAAGGCGGGACGCCCTCCGACGAGGACCGCGCGCGCGAGATGATCGGGAAGGTCGATCGCGGAGCGGCCGTCGCCGATCTCGCGGCGCTCGTCGACTGGCTGCGCGCGAGGCCCGACGCCAACGGACGGGTCGGCGCGATCGGCTTCTGCTGGGGCGGTGGCATGGTCAACGCCCTTGCCGTGGCTGCTCCGTCGCTCGATGCCGCCGTGCCGTTCTACGGGCAGGTCCCGGCCGCCGCCGACGTCGCGAAGATCCGCGCGAAGCTCCTGCTGCACTACGCGGGCAACGATCCGCGGATCAACGCGGGCATCTTGGGCTACGAGGCCGCGCTCAGGGCGGCGGGCGTCGCCTACACGCTGCACGTCTACGAGGGCGCCGAGCACGCG
>JAKLIE010000088.1 GCA_022709775.1 Pseudomonadota bacterium | reverse complement strand
CAGCGGCCCGACGTCCAGATCACGCGCCGCCGGTCCGACTTCCAGTGCCGAGAAGCGCGCTGCCAGTGCGTCGAGCACCCGCGCGTAGGCGCTGCGCTCGACCAGCAGCCGCGATCCGGCGCTGCACGTCTGCCCGGCGTTTTGCACGATGGCATTGACGATGGCGGGCAACGCGCGGTCAAGGTCGGCATCGGCAAACACGATCTGCGGGCTCTTGCCACCGAGTTCGAGCGTGACCGGCACGTGGCGTAGCGCCGCGCTTTGCGCGACGCGCGTGCCGATTGCCGCCGAGCCGGTGAATGACAAGTGATCGACGCCTTCTGCCTCGGCGAGCGCCTGACCCGCCTCGTGCCCATAGCCGGTGACGATGTTGATCGCGCCATCCGGGAAACCGCATTCCGCGGCAAGCTCCGCGACCCGCAGCAGCGACAGGCAGGCGTCTTCCGCTGGCTTCACCACGCACGCGTTGCCGGCGGCGAGCGCGCCGCCGACGGAGCGCCCGAAGATCTGCAGCGGGTAGTTCCACGGAATGACGTGGCCCGTGACGCCGTGCGGCTCGCGCCACGTGAGGACGGTGAAGCCCTCCGGATACGGAATGGTCGTCCCGTGCAGCTTGTCGGAGGCGCCGCCGTAGAACTCGAAGTAGCGCGCGCAGGCCGCCGCGTCCGCGCGCGCCTGCTTCATCGGCTTGCCGCAGTCGCGCGCCTCGATCCACGCGAGCTCCTCCGCGTGATCGAGGATCGCGCGCGACAGCGCCATGAGGCGGCGCCCCTTCTCGACGGGCGCGAGCCTGCCCCAGGCGCCGTCGACGGCCGCGCGGGCGGCGCGCACCGCGGCGTCGACGTCGGGTGCGTCACCGCGCGCGATCGACGCGAACGGCCTGCCGTCGGAAGGGTCGATGACCGGCAGCTCGGCGCCTGCGGCGGGGGCACGGAACGATCCCCCGATGAAGTGGTGCGCGGGCGTGCGGATCGAAGGAAGCGCCTGCGGAGCGTTCATGTCCGGCCCCGTCTCACTTCCCGGGCACGAACTTGTGCGCGAGCGTCTGCTCGTCGACGCGCGGCGTGTAGGCGATGCCGTCGCGCGCGGCCCAGACGCTCACCTGGAAGTGCAGCGGGATGAGCCCGGTGTCGCCGATCGCGAGCTCGGTCGCGCGCTGCAGGTAGGCCTCGCGCTTGACGTCGTCGACGGTCATCAGCGCGTCCTCGGTGAGCGCGTCGACCTTGCCGTTCGAGTAGCGGCCGCGGTTCGCAGTCCCGAAGCCCTTCTCCCTGTTGAACGTCATCAGCAGCGCCTTCAGCGACGACGAGGCCTCGCCGGTGCCGGTCGACCACCCCGCCAGCAGCACGCTGAACTTGAGGTCGGTCGCCTGGGGGAAGAACGTCGCCGACGGCATCGCGACGACCTCCGTCTTCAGGCCGATCCGCGTCCACATCTGCGCGAGCGCCTGCGCGATCTTCGCGTCGTTGACGTACCGGTTGTTGGTCGCGTGCAGCGTCAGCGCGAAGCCGTCGGGGTAGCCGGCCTCGGCGAGCAGCTTCTTCGCGCCTTCCGGATCGTTCTTCTCGACCCTGAGGTTCTTCGTCGCGCCGAACAGGAAGTCGGGGACGAGCTGGCCCGCCGGCAGCGCCTCGCCCTCCATCACGCGCTCGACGATGAGCGGGCGGTTGACCGCCATCGACATCGCCTTGCGCACGCGCGGATCCTTGAGCGGGTTCTTCGCGAGCGGCCTGCCGTCCTTCGCGGTCACCGTCGGCGTCGCGTCGCGGTTGCTGTCCATGTGGACGTACATGAGCCGGTCCGACGTCTGGCGGAAGAGCGCGAGGCGCTTGTCCTGCCTGAGCTTGCCGACGTCCGCGGTGGGGACGTTCTCGATCGCCTGCACGTCGCCGGACAGGAGCGCCGCGACGCGCGCCGCGTCGTTCGTGACGAGCCGCAGCGTCACCTTCTCCCAGGGCGTCCTGCCGCCCCACCAGCCGTCGTTCCGGACGAGCTCGATCCGGTCGCCCTTCGCGTAGCGCACGAGCTTGTAGGGGCCGGTGCCGATGGCGGCCTTGCCGGTGTTGAAGTCGTCGGTCGACGCGCTCGCCGCGGACTTCGAGACGATCGCGATCTGCACCATGTCCGACGGCATCAGCGGGTACGGCTGCGCCGTCCTGAACCGGATCGTGTAGGGGTCGACGACGTCGATCTTCGTGATCTGCTTCGTGTACGCGGTGAACGGGCTCGGGCTGTTGGGCACCTTCGGCACGCGCTCGATCGACGCGACGACGTCCGCCGCGGTGAAGTCGCTGCCGTCGGAGAACTTGACGCCCCTGCGCAGCCTGAACTCCCAGACCGTCGGCTCGATCGCCTTCCACTCGGTCGCAAGCCCCGGCATCAGCTGCGACTTCTCGTTGCGCGCGACCAGGAAGTCGAACAGATGCGTCGCCACGGCGTTGTTCGGCGTCAGGTTGTGGTAGTGCGGGTCGATCGCGGTGACGTCGGCCGAGAGCCCGATCACGATGTCGGCGGCCCGCACGGGGAGCGCGACGGTCGCGGCGATCAATGCCGCAGCGGCGGCGAGCAGGCGAATCGGCCTCATGGACGCTCCGTTCGAGATGCGTGCGTGTAGGACGGCGCCGTCGGACGCGCCGGAACCGGGGAAGCATAGCAAGAGCGGCTGCGGCGTGTAACAGATCGTGTCGGGGGCCGGACGCGGTCAACGCGGCGCGGGGACGCGCCGTTCATGGCGGGGACGGTCGCGCCGTCCGCGTACGCGCAATCATCCCGGAACCAGGAGCCCACGATGTCGACACGCCTGCCCGCCCTCGCCTGCACCGCCGCGCTCGCCTGCGCCGGCGCCTTCGCGCCATTGCCCGTCCACGCCGACCGGATCGCGTGGAACGTCACGATCGGCGGTCCCGGATTCGCCGTGTCCGCCGGGCAGCCCTGGGGAGGCTGGGTCGCTGGCCCCGTCGTCCGACCGGTCGTGGCCCCGTGGGCGACGGTCGTCGCGCCCGCCCCCGTCTTCGTTCCAGGGCCTGCGTTCTACGCCCCCCCCGTCGTCCCGGTCGTTCGGCCGGTCCGATGGCGGCACGCGCGTCCGGTCGTCGTCGGAGCGCCCGTATTCGCGCCGACGCCCGTCTTCCGGCGCGCGCCGGTGGTGATGCTGAGGCCGTTCTAGAGTCCGTCGCCGCAAGGAGACGCCCGGCCGACACCGGACGCGCAGGAGAACCGGACGGTCAGCGCGCGTAGCGGATGCGGTAGATCGCGCCCGCGTAATCGTCGCTGACCAGCAGCGAGCCGTCGGGCGCGACGAGCACGTCGGCGGGGCGACCCCAGACCGAGCCGCCGTCGAGCCAGCCTTCGGCGAACGTCTCGTAGCCGGTCGCGCGGCCCGATGCGTCGACGCGCACGAGGCTCACGCGGTAGCCGATCTTCGTGCTGCGGTTCCACGAGCCGTGCTCGGCGACGAACGCCTGCTCGCGGTAGGCGGCAGGGAACTGCGCGCCCGTGTAGAAGCGCATGCCGAGCGGCGCGACGTGCGGCCCGAGGTTCTGCGCGGGCGCGACGAATTCGCTGCACGCGCGCTGGTGGCCGAACTCGGGATCGGCGATCGTGCCGCCGTGGCAGTACGGATAGCCGAAGTGCTGCCCGGGCCGCGTCATCCGGTTCAGCTCGCACGGCGGCTGGTCGTCGCCCATCCAGTCGCGCCCGTTGTCGGTGAACCACAGCTCCTTCGTTCGCGGATGCCAGTCGAACCCGACGGTGTTGCGCACGCCGCGCGCGACGACCTCGAAGGCGCTGCCGTCCGCGTTCATGCGGCCGATGTTCCCGTAGCGCTCGGGGTCCGGCGCGCAGATGTTGCACGGCGCGCCGACCGGCACGTAGAGCTTGCCGTCGGGACCGAAGGCGATGAACTTGCGCCCGTGGTGGCCGTCGGTCGGGAACCGGTCGCTGACGACGACCGGCTGCGGCGGATCGTCGAGCCGACGCTCGATGCCGTCGTAGCGCAGGATGCGGCTCACCGCCGAGACATAGAGCGCGCCGTCGCGGAACGCGACGCCGGCCGGCTCGCGCAAGCCCCGCGCGATCACGCGCACGGTCGGCGGGCCGCCCGCCGGGAAGCTCACCGCGTGCACGAGCCCGTTCACGCTGCCGACGAACAGCGTGCCGCCCTCGCCCCAGGTCATCGCACGGGCGTTCGGCACGCGCGCGGCGACCTCGATCGCGAACCCGGGCGGCAACTTGATCCGGTCGATCGGAAGCGCCTGCTGCGCGGACGCATGCATCGCGGCACCGGCGAACAGCGCTGCGGCGACGAGGCATTCGAACCCTGTCCGGCGACGCATCGGCCCTCCTTTCGATCCGGGGAGCGTCCATGATCGCAGCACCCGGCCGCTGCGGGCAACCGCCTCCGACCCTCCGATGCCCCCGGCGGGAACGCGGTCACGCAGGTGCGCCGGAGTGCTATGCTGATCCCTCACCCGCCGGCGTCCCTGCGCACGATGAACGCTCCCGACCGCACGCTGCACCCTGCCGACGCGGACGCGGCGACCGTGCGCGACGCACGCGAGCTCGCGGCATGGGAGACGATCCGGACGCTCGTCGGCTTCGACACGACGAGCCGCGACTCGAACCTGGCGCTGATCGGCTGGGTCCGCGATTACCTCGCCGGCTTCGGCATCGCGTCGACGCTCACGTACGACGACGACCGCCGCAAGGCCAACCTGTTCGCGACGCTGCCCGCGCGCGACGGCAACGCGACCACCGGCGGCATCGTGCTCTCGGGGCACACCGACGTCGTGCCGGTCGACGGCCAGCCCTGGGACACCGATCCGTTCGTCGCCACGCAGCAGGGCGACCGCGTCTACGGTCGCGGCGTCGCCGACATGAAGAGCTACTCGGCGACCGGACTGGCGCTGGTCCCGCTGTTCCTCGAGCGGCCGCTGTCGAAGCCGCTGCATTTCGCGCTGTCCTACGACGAGGAGGTCGGTTGCGTGGGCGTGCGTCGCCTGATCGCCGACCTGCCGTCGCGCGGCATCGCGCCGGCCGGCTGCATCGTCGGCGAGCCGACCGGCATGAGGCTCGTCGTCGCGCACAAGGGCAAGAAGAGCTGGCGCTGCCGCGTCCGCGGTCACGAGGCGCACAGCTCGCTCACGCCGCGAGGCGTCAACGCGGTGCAGATCGCCTGCGAGATCGTCGCGCACATCTCGGCGATGGCTCGGCGCTTCCGCGACGGAACGCGCCGCGACGAGGCCTACGACGTCCCGTACACGACGCTCCACGTCGGCACGATCCGCGGCGGCACGGCGCTCAACATCGTGCCGCGCGACTGCGAATTCGTGTTCGAGGTTCGCCACCTGCCGTTCGACGACCCCGACGCCTTGTTCGACGAGATCCGCGACTACGCGCAGACGTTCGTCCCGGCGATGCGCGCGGTTGCGCCCGGCGCGCACATCGCGTTCGACTCGCTCTCGACGATGCCCGGCTTCGACACGCAGGACGGCTCGGCGATCGCCACGCTCGGCCACGAGCTCTGCTGCGCCGCCGGCGCGGGCAAGGTGTCGTTCGGCACCGAGGCGTCGCTCTTCCACGGCGCGTCGATGCCGACGGTGATCTGCGGCCCCGGCCACATCGAGCAGGCGCACCAGCCGAACGAGTGGGTGACGCTCGAGCAGCTCGCGAGCTGCGAAGCCTTCATGCGGCGACTCGCCGCGCGGCTGCACGCGGAGTGAGCGCGCCTGCGCCCCTCGGCGCGACCGGCGTCGCGCCGACGAACCCGCTGCCGGCGATCGAGGTCGCGTTCCCCGACATCTCGCGCCGGGAAGCCGGCAATGCGGGCCTTCCTTGCGTGTGGACGTTCGCATCGCGCGAGCCGGTGACGGTGCCGAGCCGTGCGGAGCGCCCGGACCGCGCGCTGCACGCCGTCCCTCGCCTACGGAATCGCTCCGATCACCGACAGCGACGAGAGGAAGTCCGCCAACGTGATCGCGAAGGTCGGGTCGGTCTCCTCCAGAGCGTAGATGCTCCGCAGCTGTTCGAGCTGCGCTCCCGAGAGGTGGCCCTCGCCGTCCGTGACTTCCCAGATCGCGAACTGGGTCGCCGTCGCGGTCAGCGACCCAATGGCGATCGGACGCGGGCGTGGAAGCCGCAAGATCGCGAGTATGCCGGGATCCGTCACCGATCCGGCGATCCGATACGTCGCGTTCGTGTCCGCCGGCTCGCGCGACTGCTGCAGGCAGTAGAGGCTCAGCATCACCCTCATCGTGTCCGACTGCTGCTTCCAGATCGGCATCTCCCACTTGGCGTCGTCCAGCAGCACGCCGTCCTGATAGCTCCCGCCGCCGGCCGGGCCGCCTGCCCCCCAGTTGATGTTGACGATCCGCGTTCCCGCGGGCAGCTCGATCGTGTACGACTCCGAGCCCTTCGTGCCCGCGCCCTGGGCGGCGGCATTCGGCATCGCGAGGACGCTGACGTCCATGACGACGTCGACGAGGCCGAGCCCCGACCCCTGCGCGTTCGGTACCCGGCACTCGGGGCGATCGCAGCCGCGAATCTCGCCAACCACCGTGAATGGCAGCGTCGTTTTCGCCACGGGCCGGCACATGGCGAGCCCCTCGTCGACCCAGCCGGGCATGCCCTGCAGCAGCCGGGGATCGACCACGTACCGGTGATTGGGATCGCCACCCGCGCCGTTGTTGTACGCGCGGTAGACGCCCTCGGTGCCGATCGGGCACGTGCCGACCGCGACGGGCAGCCTCAGTGCGAACGCATCCTGCTCGTAGGTCCACGCCGGATAGCTCTTGCCGTCGGCCGCAACCGACTGCCACGCGGTCTTCACGTGCGCGCACTCGGCGGGATCGCCGGTATAGAAATGGCTGTTGGGACCGATGCGGGTGCCGTCGGTGCGGTACCGGTCGGTGCCGAAGAACCGACACACCGGCACGCTGTCCGCCGGCCGACCCGCGAGCGCCCATGCGCCGAAAGACTGCCCGGTCCGTTTCCACGCGCCGCCGAATGCCCCGCTGTCGAGATTGGCGATCTCGCCGGGATTGGCCGTGATGAAGAAGTGGCCGAGCGCGGCGCTGTGGTACTCGACGACCT
>JAKLIE010000087.1 GCA_022709775.1 Pseudomonadota bacterium | reverse complement strand
GTCGGCGATGACCTCGCGCGAAACCAGCGAGTACTTCATGCCCTCGGTGCCCATGCCGATGCCGTCGGTGACGGTCGGCACGCCGAACACCTGTGGCATCGCACCGGCCTCCTGCAACGCGGCCAGCGCGCGGTCGACCAGCGGCTGGATGCCGGCGTTGCACGGGTTCATCGTGCTGTGGCCGTTGGCGACGCCGATGATCGGCTTGTCGAAGTCGCCGTCGCCGAAGCCGACGGCGCGGAGCATCGCGCGGTTGGGGGACCGGGCGATGCCGTGGGTGATGAGGCGGGAGCGTTTGTTGAGCGCCATGGCGTCGGGTCCGTGTCGGAGGTGAATGCGTTGCGCGGGCGGCGATTCTACGCCCCCCGCGCGTTCAGGGGGCGGGGTCGTGCGCCCGAGCGGGCGAGCGGGTCGGGGTGGCCGCGAGCGTCGCGCGCGCCAGTGCGGCTTCCGGCTTCAGGCAGCCGAGGATCGCGCCGCCCGCGACGAGCGCGAAGCCGACGGCGTGGAACGGCTGCAGTCGCTCGCCGAGCAGGAGTGTCGCGAACACCGCGCCGAAGACCGGGACGAGGTGCGTGAACAGGCCCGCCTGCACCGGTCCCACGCGAGCGATGCCGTGCGCGAACAGCAGCATCGCGACGAGCGTCGGCAGCAGCCCGAGGTAGGCGACGCCGGCGAGCGCGGGGGGCGAGGGCAGCGCCACGCCGCGCGCGATCGCCTCCCATGCGACGGCCGGCGCGATTATCGCCAGCCCGAGCACGCCGGCGGCGAACATGAACGCGTGGAACGGCAGCGACGGCGCGCGGTCGGCGAGCCTGACCGTGTAGTACGCCCAGACGCCCATCGCGACCAGCACCAGCAGGTCGTGCGGGTTGACCGAGAGCGAGGCCAGCGTGCTCCATCGGCCCCGCGCGACGATGGCCACGACGCCCGCGAGCGAGATCGCGAGCCCCGCGAGCTCGAGCGCGCGCGGCCGCCGGTGGTGGAGCAGCGCCGCGATCGCGACGATGAGCACCGGGATGGCGGAGTTGAACAGGGCGAGGTTGATCGCGGTCGTGCCTTCGAGGGCGACGTAGGTCAGCAGCGACTGCGGCGCGAAGCCGACGAGCGCGAACGTCGCGAGCGTCCGCGTGTCCCGGGCGAGCTCGCGCACGATCGCGGCACGGTCGCGCCAGACGAACGGCACGAGCGCCGCGACGACGACCGTCCAGCGCCACGCGGTCAGCGCGACGGGCGACATCGTGTCGAGCAGGCCCCGCGCCGTGACCGCGCTGCTCCCCCAGAGCGCGGCCGTGAGCACGAGGGCGCCGTAGGCGGAGCTGCGGGAGGCGGGGACGGCAGGGGTCACGATCGGACCGGGATCGGTCGGCTGGCGGGCGGAGCACACGAGTGTGCGCGGGTGCGGTCATACCGTCCAATACATATTCCGGACCGATTCATACCCGACGGGTATGATTATGGGGGGAGGCACGCATACCGATGGAGCTGCGACACCTTCGCTACTTCGTCGCGGTCGGCGACGCGCTCAACTTCGGGCGCGCCGCGCTCGCGCTGCACATCGCGCAGCCGCCGCTGTCGCGCGCGATCCGGGCGCTCGAGACCGAGCTCGGCACGACGCTGTTCGACCGCGGCACGCGCGGCGTCCGCCTGACCGGTGCGGGCGCCGCGCTGCTCCCCGAGGCGAGGCGGCTCCTGCGCGACGCCGAGGCGTTCCGCGACGGCGCGCGCCAGTACGCGGCCGGCGCGGCGGGCACGCTCTCGATCGGATTCGTCAGCACGGCCGCCTACAACGTGCTGCCGCGGATCGTGCCGGCGTTCCGTGCCCGGCGGCCGGGCGTCCGCCTCACGCTGCGCGAGGCGACCTCGGACGTGCAGCCCGCGGCGCTCGCGTCCGGCGAGCTCGACGTCGGCTTCCTGATCCCTGGCCCGCGCGACCCGGCGCTCGCCTACGCGCCGCTCCACCGCGAGCCGCTGATCGCGGCGCTTCCGGCGCGCCGGCGCTGGCCGCCCCGGGTGTCGTTGCGCGCGCTCGCCGGCGAAGCGTTCATCCTGTTCCCGCGCGAGGTCGCCCCGGAGCTGCACGACGCGATCGTCGCGCTGTGCCGAAAGGCGGGCTTCGCGCCGCGGATCGGCCAGGAGGCGATCCAGATGCAGACGATCGTGAGCCTGGTGGCCGGCGGCATGGGCGTGTCGCTCGTCCCCGCCTCGCTCGAGCACATGCGGCGCGACGGTGTGGTATACCGCCCGCTGGCGGAGCGCGGGCCGCGCGTCGAGATCGGGCTCGCGTGGCGCACCGCCGACGACTCGCCGCTCACGCGCGCGTTCGTCGCGGAGGCGCGCGCCGCCTCTGCCCTCGACTGAATCCCCGCGATGACGCTCGTCCACCCCCAATTCGACCCGATCGCGATCCAGCTGGGCCCGCTGGCGATCCGCTGGTACGGGCTCATGTACGTCGCCGCGTTCGTGCTGTTCGTCGTGCTCGGACGCGTGCGCGCCCGCCGCAACATGCTGACCGGATGGCGCGAGCACGACGTCGACGACATGCTGTTCTACGGCGTGTTCGGCGTGATCCTCGGCGGGCGGCTGGGATACGTGCTGTTCTACAAGCCGCTCCACTACCTCGGGCATCCGCTCGAGGCGTTCGCCGTATGGCAGGGAGGGATGAGCTTCCACGGCGGCATGCTCGGCGTGCTGGTCGCGCTCTCGTTCTACGCGCGGCGGCGCGGCCGGCGCTGGCTCGACGTCACCGACTTCGTCGCGCCGCTCGTGCCGCTGGGCCTCGCGGCGGGGCGGCTCGGCAACTTCATCAACGCCGAGCTGTGGGGCCGACCGACCGGGACGTCGTGGGGCATGGTGTTCCCGCAGGTCGACGCCCTCGCCCGGCATCCGTCGCAGCTCTACCAGTTCGCGCTCGAGGGCGTGCTGCTGTTCGCGATCCTCTGGATCTACGCGAGCCGTGCGCGTCCGATGGGCGCGGTCTCGGGAGCATTCCTGCTGGGCTACGGCGTCATGCGCTTCGTCGCCGAGTTCGCGCGCGAGCCCGACGCGTTCCTCGGCCTGCTCGCGCTCGGATTCACGATGGGGCAGTGGCTGTCGCTGCCGATGATCGCGGCGGGCGCCGCGATGATGCTGTGGGCGAACCTGCGCGCCGGGAAGGCGCACCCGACGATCCTCGACCGCATGAAGTAGCGTCGACCGCGCCGCGGGCGGCCCGCGGATCGCGGTGGAAGCCGGCTACTCGATCCGCCGCCAGTCGCCGCCTAGCGGGCCTCCGCGCAACGCGGGCGCGGGCTCGGCGCGCAGCCCGCGCCCGACGTTGATCGGCAGCATCAGCAGCCCGAGCCCGAACAGGTCGCTCACGACGCCCGGCAGGATGAAGAGGAACGCCGCGAGGACCTTGCGCCCGCTGTCGAGCAGTCCGCGCAGGAGCGACACGTCGCCGTGCATCGCGGCGACGGTGCGCGACCGGAACGCGAGCCCTTCGCTCCGAAGGAGCGCGATGCCGGCGACCAGTCCGCCCGCGACCCACGCCCAGACCGGGACGGTGCTCCAGCGCGCGAACCGCGCGGTCGCGAGGAGATCGAGGACGGGGAAAGCCAGTACAATCGCTGCGGCGACGAAACGCATGGAGCCTCCTTGGCGGCCGCGGCGATCCTGGTGCTGACGAGTCTTCCCGACGCCGACTCCGCCGGACGCATGGCCCGCGAACTCGTCGAGGCGCGACTCGCCGCCTGCGTGCAGATCGGCGCACCCGTGCAATCACTCTATCACTGGCGCGGACGGCTCGAAACGGCCACGGAGATCCCGCTGGCGATCAAGACCCGCGCGGACGCGTGGCCCGCCCTCGCCCGCGCGATCCGGGAACGCCACCCCTACGAACTTCCGGAGATCGTTGCGGTCTCCTTGACCGATGCGCTGCCCGAGTACCTCGACTGGATCGATGCGGAAACGCGCCCCGGATGACCGGCGGGCGACGCTCGCGCACCGGATCGCCGGGATCGGGATGTTGCTGGCCGCGCTCGATCTCGCCGGAGCCGCGTGGGCCGCGGGGCCGAAGTTGCTGCCGGCGGATCAGGCGTTCCGACTGTCGGCCCGCGCGCTCGACGCGAAGACGCTCGAGATCCGCTTCGACGTCGCCGACGGCTATTACCTGTATCGAGACAAGCTCAAGTTCGGCGTCGAGCCGGCGGCCGCGGGCGCCGGGACGCCGGCGCTGCCTCCGGGCAAGGTCATCGAGGACGAGTTCTTCGGGAGGGTCGCGACCTACCGGGGGCCGGTCGTCGTCCGGTTGCCGCTCGCCGCCGGTCAACCGGGAGGGAGCGTGTCCCTCGTGGTCGATTCGCAGGGCTGCGCGGATGCGGGCGTCTGCTATCCGCCTCAACAGCAGCGGCTCACCCTCCCGTTGCCGCCCGTCGGCGCGGGGCCGTCTGCCCCGGTCGATGCATCGCCCCCGAAGAAGACATACTTCAATTGAACGAAGTAAGCGTGCGCTTACTCTCAGGCGGGATCCGCTGCGATGACGCTCAACCAGTCCCGATGGCTCATGGTCACCGCCGCGGTGGTCGCCCTGGCAGCCGGTGCATGGGTCGCCCGGACGATGCTGTTCGTCCCGTCGGTGTCGGGCCAGAGTGCCGCGGCCTTGCTGGGCGTCGCGTTACCCGACACCGACGGCAAGGACCAGCCGCTCGCCCAATGGACGGGCAAGGTTCTGGTCGTCAATTTCTGGGCGACCTGGTGCGCTCCCTGCCGCGAGGAGATGCCGATGTTCGTCCGCCTGCAGCGGGAGCAGGAGGCGAACGGTCTGCAATTCGTCGGCATCGCCGTCGATCAGGCCGATAAAGTCCGGCAATTTGCCGGCGAGATCGGGCTCAACTATCCGGCGCTGATTGGCGGGTATGGTGCGATGGAGCTCTCGAAGTCGCTCGGGAACTCGCTGATGGCGCTCCCGTTCACCGTGATCGTCGATCGCGGGGGGCGGGTCGCGCATACCCAGCTCGGGCCGCTCAAGGAAGAGCAGCTCACCTCGATCGTCAAGCAACTTCTTTGATCGTCATCCATAGTCGGCGTATGCGACGCTAACGTCAGGCAATTCGTTCGGCGGGGAATTTCCCGGGCCGGCATTCGCCGAGGGGATGGTCGGGAACGCAGGGTGGCCCGGACCGCGACGCGGATGCGCGGTGCCCGACGCACAATCGGAATCGATCCTGCCGTCAAGACTGGACAACTCCCCCGCAACTGCGGCAAACTCGTGCGCTTTCCGTCATGGGAAGGCAGGCGCGGCATGGCCGCCGGCCCACGCAGTTGCATCGACGCGGCCGTGCCATCGACGGCACGCTTCGTGGTCCCGGTGACGCCGGGATCACCCCACGCCCCGGCCGGAGCCGGCGGGGCCGGAATCGTCGGGTGAGATCGCCATGGACCTCCGCAAGCTCAAGACGCTGATCGATCTGGTCGAGACCTCCGGCATCGCCGAACTGGAGATCCAGGAAGGCGAGGAGCGCGTCCGGATCACGCGCGCGCTGGCGCACTCGCCCACGCACTATGTTCCCGCGGCCGCGCAGGCGGCCCCGGTTGTCGCCCCGCCCACGCATGCGGCGGCGGCGGCCGCAGGCTCGGTGCCGAACGCGGACGCTCCCGCGTCGCACGCGCCCGAAGGCCACCTGGTCAAGAGCCCGATGGTCGGGACGTTCTACCGGGCGGGCTCGCCCGGCTCCAAGGCTTTCGTCGAGATCGGCGACACGGTGAAGGAAGGCGATGCGCTCTGCATCATCGAGGCGATGAAGCTGATGAACGAGATCGAGTCCGACCGGGCCGGCGTCGTCAAGGCGATCCTGGTCGAGAACGGCCAGCCGGTCGAATTCGGGCAGCCGCTGTTCGTCATCGCCTGAGCCGCGCCGGCGATCGCCCGGGCGGGGACCGCAGGCGCCCCTTCCGATCCGGCGACCCCGCCGCGGCAACGCCCCCCGCCGTCCCCGACCTTCGAAATCCCGAGCCCCGCCCCCATCGTGGTCATCGCAAAGCAGGACAAGCTCTTCGACAAGATCCTGATCGCCAATCGCGGCGAGATCGCGCTGCGCGTGCAGCGCGCCTGCCGCGAGATGGGCATCAAGACCGTCGTCGTGCATTCCGAGGCGGACCGCGACGCCAAGTACGTGCGGCTGGCCGACGAGTCGGTGTGCATCGGGCCGCCGCCTTCGTCGCACAGCTACCTCAACATCCCGGCCATCATCTCCGCGGCGGAAGTGACCGACGCGCAGGCGATCCACCCGGGCTACGGGTTCCTCTCCGAGAATGCCGACTTCGCCGAGAAGGTCGAGCGCTCGGGCTTCGTGTTCATCGGCCCGCGCCCCGACACGATCAGGCTGATGGGCGACAAGGTCAGCGCGAAGGCCGCGATGACCAAGGCGGGCGTTCCCTGCGTGCCAGGCTCCGAGGGCGCGCTGCCCGAGGACCCGAAGGAGATCGTCAGGATCGCGCGCGCGGTCGGCTATCCGGTCATCATCAAGGCTGCGGGCGGCGGCGGGGGCCGCGGCATGCGCGTGGTGCACACCGAGGCGGCGCTCCTGTCCGCGGTGACGCTCACGCGCGGCGAGGCGCAGGCGGCGTTCGGGAACCCGACCGTCTACATGGAGAAGTTCCTGACGACCCCGCGCCACATCGAGATCCAGGTGCTCGCCGACGAGCACAAGAACGCGGTGTGGCTGGGCGAGCGCGACTGCTCGATGCAGCGGCGCCACCAGAAGATCATCGAGGAGGCGCCGGCGCCAGGCATTCCGCCGCGCCTCCTCACGCGCATCGGCGACCGGTGCGCCGAGGCGTGCAGGAAGATCGGCTACCGCGGCGCCGGCACGTTCGAGTTCCTCTACCAGGAAGACGAGTTCTATTTCATCGAGATGAACACGCGGGTGCAGGTCGAGCATCCGGTGACGGAGGCCACGACCGGCATCGACATCGTGCAGCAGCAGATCCGCATCGCCGCAGGGCAGAAGCTCGCGTTCCGCCAGCGCGAGATCGCGCGCAAGGGGCACGCGATCGAGTGCCGGATCAACGCCGAGGATCCGTACACGTTCGTGCCTTCGCCGGGGCGGAT
>JAKLIE010000086.1 GCA_022709775.1 Pseudomonadota bacterium | reverse complement strand
GAAGAACAGGCGCATGAGCCGGAGCAGATAGCGCACGACGACGACGAGCACGACGAGGAACGCGACGTTGGGCAGATGCGCCACGAAGCCCTTGCCGATCGAGTGCAGCGGGTCGAGGATGAAGGAAAGGAGCTCGAGCCCGACGCGACGCGTCCACGGGAAGGACGACAGCGCGTAGTCGATCGCCGCGAACAGCACGACAGCCACGACGATCGTCCGGGCGATCGAGATCGCTCGGTGGATCGCGGCCCGTATCTGGTCCGCGTGCAGGATCTGAAACGACTGGATCCCGACCGTCTGGAGCCGGTGCTGGTAGCGCCGGTCGAGCGCCGCGTGCGCCCGGCGCGCCAGCCACAGCGCGAGCGCGACGAGGAAGGCCGCGACGACGAGCGCCGCGACGGCCGTCGCGGCGCCGGCACGCATGCGCTCGGGCGTCCGGTCGACGCGATACTCGCCGATCGCCTCGGCGATGCGCCGCTTGAACGCCTCGGCGCCGGTGTCGACGTCGATGCCGAGCAGGCCCGCGTCGGGGGCGGTCACGACGACGATCAGCTTCTCGCCGTAGAGGATGGGACGCGTCCCGCCGAACGGCTCGATGCGCAGCTTCGAGGGATCGACGGACGGATCGGCGGCGAGCTCCTCGATCCGCTCCGCGACCCGATCCGCGCGCTTCTGCGCCGGCATCGTCGCGGCGAGGCCGGCGACCTTGAAGAGCGGGCGCCCGTCGACCCACACGACCGCGACCTGGAGCTCCCCCGACTCGAGCGCCGCGGCTTCCGCGACGACGGAGGCCGCGTCACCGGCCGCGGGCGCCGCGTGCGCGAGCCCGAGCGCGGCGGCGAGGAGGACGATCCCGAGGCGGAAGGCGGCCATGTCGGACCCGGATTCTACGGACGCAGCTTCCATCCGCGCCCGATCAGCACGAGCGCGAGTGCCGCGAGCGCGAGCGCGAACGCGCCCACGACGGCGAGGCTCGTCGCCGGAGGCGCGTCGGCGAGGCCGAAGAAACCGTAGCGGAATCCGTCGATCATGTAGAAGAACGGATTGAAGTGCGACGCCGCCTGCCAGAACGGCGGCAGCGAGTGGATCGAGTAGAACACCCCCGACAGGAACGTGAGCGGCACGATGACGAAATTCTGGAACGCGGCCAGCTGGTCGAACTTGTCGGCCCAGATGCCGGCGACGAGGCCGAGGGTGCCCAGGATGGCGCTCCCCAGCAGCGCGAACGCGACCGCCCACAGCGGGTGCGCGGGCAGCGCGAGCGCCGGTGCGAAGAAGAGCGTGACGACGAACACGCCCGCGCCCACCGCGATCCCGCGCACCATCGCGCCGGCGACGTACGCGGCGAAGAGTTCGCGCGGCGACAGCGGCGCGAGCAGCACGAACACGAGGTTGCCCGTGATCTTCGACTGGATCAGCGACGAGGACGAGTTCGCGAAGCTGTTCTGGAGCACCGACATCATGACGAGGCCCGGCACGAGGAACTCGGCGTAGCGAACCCTGCCGTCGAAGACCGCGACGTGGGATTCGAGCACGTGCGAGAAGATCAGCAGGTAGAGGAGCGAGGTCAGCACCGGCGCCGCGACCGTCTGGAAGCTCACTTTCCAGAAGCGCAGCACCTCCTTGCGGAAGAGCGTCCACGCGCAGCCGCCGTGGGCGTCGGGGGCGGCGATCACCGCGCGGCCTCCGCGCCCGCCGCCCTCGCCGCAGGGGCTTGGGCCCCCGACTGCATGATGTGCAGGAACACCTGCTCGAGATCGGCCTCGTCGAGCGTCAGCTCGTCGACGGCGATGCCACCGACCCGCATCGCGCCGAGCAGCGACTCCAGGTCGGCGGGGCGGTCGATCGCGAGGTGCCAGACGTCGCCGGTCCGGCGCAGCAGCCGGTCCTGCCATGCCGGAGGCAGCTCGCGCGCGACGAGCCTCACGGTGAGGCCCGAGTAGCGCGACAGCAGCGCCTGCTTCGTGTCGAGCGCGACGACGCGCCCGGCCTTCAGCATCGCGATGCGCCCGCACAGCGCCTCGGCCTCCTCGAGGTAGTGCGTCGTCAGGATCACCGTGTGGCCGTCGGCGTTGAGCTTGCGGATGAACTGCCACAGGCTGCGGCGCAGCTCGACGTCGACCCCGGCGGTCGGCTCGTCCAGCACGATGACCGGCGGCCGGTGGACGAGCGCCTGCCCGACCAGGACGCGCCGCTTCATCCCGCCGGAGAGCGAGCGCATGTTCGCGTCGGCCTTGCCGGCCAGGTCGAGGTTGTCGAGGATTTCGTCGATCCACGCATCGTTGTGGCGCAGGCCGAAGTAGCCGGACTGGATGCGCAGCGTCTCGCGCACCGAGAAGAACGGGTCGAAGACGAGCTCCTGCGGCACGACGCCGAGCGCGCGGCGCGCCGAGCGGTAGTCGGCGAGGACGTCGTGGCCCATCACGCGCACGCTCCCGGCATCGGCGCGCACGAGGCCCGCCAGCACCGAGATCAGGGTCGTCTTGCCCGCGCCGTTGGGTCCGAGCAGCCCGAAGAACTCGCCCTCGCGCACCGCGAGGTCGACGCCGTCCAGCGCCTGGACCCGGCCGTAGCGGCGCGACAGTCCGGCAATCTCGACGGCGGCGCGCACGTGGCGGTCAGACCCCGACGAGCGAGTCGATGCCGTAGACGCGGGCGAGCGACGCGATCGAGACGGGGACCGACTCGAACGCGAGCCTCGCGCCCTCGGCCGCGGCGCGCCGCTTGAGCGCGAGCAGCACCGCGAGCGCGGAGGAATCGGCGTGCGCGAGCCCGGACAGGTCCGCGACGCCGCTCGACGGGAGCGGCAGCGCGCCGGCGGACTCGAGCACGGCTTCCGCGTTCGCGAACGTGAGCACGCCCGCGTATGCCCAGCGCGCGCCGCCGTCCGCCGCGACGAACCCCCCGCTGCGCGCCTCCCCGTTCACTTCGCGGCGCCGCCCTTGTTGCGCGCCACGAGCGACGCGATCAGCCCGTCGACGCCGCCCTGGCGGATCTGCTCGTTGAACTCGTCGCGGTAGTTCGTCACGAGCGAGACGCCGCCGACGATCACGTCGTAGGCCTTCCAGCCGCCGCCGCCCCTGGCCATGCTGTAGTCGATCTGCACCGAGGCCTGCCCGGGCCGGACGACTTCCGTGCGCACGGTGACGTCGGCCGCGGCCGCGTCCGCGCGGAGCGGCTTGTACTCGATCGTCTGGTTGCGGTACTGCGAGAGCGAGCCCGAGTAGGTCCGCACGAGCAGCGACCGGAACTCGTCGGCGAGGCGCTTCTGCTGGTCGGGCGTCGCCTTGTTCCAGTTGCGCCCCATCGCCAGCGCGGTCATCCGGGTGAAGTCGAAGTAAGGCAGGAGCTTCGTCTCGACGACCTCGCGGATGCGCGCCATGTCGCCGGCCTGCACCTTGGGATCGGCCCTGATGATCTCCATCACTTCCTGCGATACGCGCTTCACCAGCGCGTCGGGCCCCTCCTGCGCCCGCGCCGGGCCCGAAGCGGCGAGCGCGAGGGCGGCGAGGAGGACCGCGCGGCGCGCGGCATCGAAACGTCGGCTCATTCGTCGTCTTCCTTCTTCGGCGGGTTGCCGTCGTGCACCAGGTACTCGCGCCGCTGCAGGTACGAGCGGCGGATGAACGTGTACTTGTCGATCGCGGCGCGGTCGACCATCGCCGAGGCGTCGAGCGCCTGCACGCGCAGGTCGAGGCCGCCCATGAACCACAGCACGTTGCGCAGCGGGATGTCGTTCATGTAGGTGGTGGGGCCGTACCAGAGGCGGATGGCGAGGCCGGTGCCGTCGCGCACCGTCGTCGGGCCGAGGATCGGCACGAACAGGAACGGCCCCTGCGGGATGCCCCAGTATCCGAACGTCTGGCCGAAGTCCTCGTCGCCCTTCGGGATGCCGGCCTCGGTCGCGATGTCGATCAGGCCGAAGCCCCACACGTTCACGGTGATCCGGCCGAGATCGTTGCCGGCCTTCTCCCACTTGCCCTGCAGCAGCCCGTTCAGCGCCGAGAAGCCGTCCTCGATGTTGCCGAAGAACGTGCGCACCGCGTGCTGGAGCGGCGAGGGCACGTAGTCGACCCATGCCTGCGCCATCGGGCGGACGATGTTGTCGTCGATCGGCTCGTGGATCGCGTACATCGCGCGGTTGAACGGCTCGAACGGGTCGGCCGCCGCCGTCGCGCCGCCGCCCTGCGTCGTCGCGCAACCGGACAGCGCCGCCGCGGCGACGAGGGCCGGCACCGTCCGCCACCACCGCCGCGTCGTCTTCATTTGCCGCCCCCTCCCTGCGCCGCCTTGTCGAACAGGAACTGGCTGATCAGCTTCTCGAGCACCACGGCGGACTGCGTCTTGCCGACGCGCCCGCCTTCCGCGACGAGCTGCGGGTCGCCGCCGGAGTCGAGCCCCACGTAGACCTCGCCCAGCAGGCCCGACGTCAGGATCGACGCGATCGTGTCCTTCGTGAACGCGTACTGCCGGTCGATCGACAGCGTGACGACCGCCTCGTAGGTCTTCGGGTCGAGCCGGATCGCCTCGACGCGTCCGACGGCGACGCCCGCCGCCTTCACCGGCGCCCGCACCTTGAGGCCGCCGATGTTGTCGAACGCCGCCTCGATCCGGTAGCCCTCGCTGTGCGACGTCGTCAGCAGGTTCCCGACCTTGAGCGACAGGAACAGGATCGCGCCCAGCCCGAGCGCGACGAAGATGCCGACCCACAGGTCGATGGTCGAACGGTTCATGGCGTCGGTGGCTCGTTGCGGTGGTTGGACATCGTTGTCGTTGGACGGTTCGCGCCGCCCGGCCGGTCAGGCGCCGACCCCGCGGAACATGAACACGGTCAGCACGAAGTCGGCCGCGAGGATCGAGAGCGACGACCCGACGACGGTCCGAGTCGTCGCGCTCGACACGCCCTCGGCGGTCGGCGCGGCGTCGTAGCCCTCGAACACCGCGAAGAGGCTGACGATCAGCCCGAACACGACGCTCTTGATGATGCCGTTGACGACGTCCTCGCGGAAATCGACGCCCGCCTGCATGTTGCCCCAGAACGCTCCCGCGTCGAGGCCGATCAGCTTCACGCCGACGAGGTACGCGCCGTAGACGCCCATCGTCGAGAACAGCGCGGCGAGCAGCGGCATCGAGATCACGCCGCCCCAGAAGCGCGGCGCGACGACGCGGGCGAGCGGGTCGACCGCCATCATCTCCATCGCCGAGAGCTGCTCGGTCGCCTTCATGAGGCCGATCTCCGCCGTGATCGCGCTGCCGGCGCGGCTCGCGAACAGGAGCCCCGCGACCACCGGACCGAGCTCGCGCAGCAGCGACAGCGCGACCATCACGCCGAGCGACTCCGAGGCGCCGTAGCGCTGCAGGATGTCGTAGCCCTGGAGGGCCAGCACCATGCCGACGAACAGCCCCGACACGAGGATGATGACGAGCGACAGCGCGCCGGCGAAGTAGATCTCGCGCAGCGTGAGCCTGACGCGCTTCAGGCCCTCGAGCGAATGCGCGAACACGGCCACCGTGAAGCGGGCCGCGAATCCGAGCCGCGTGACCGCGCGGCGCGTGCCCGCACCGACGCGACGCAGTCCGTCGGCGATCGCGCTAGCCGGCATGGACGGAGAACTCGTCGGAAAGCGGCGGCGCCTTGATGTGGAACGGCACCGGGCCGTCGGCCTCGCCGTCCACGAACTGGCGGACGAAAGGGTCGCTCGACGCGCGCACCTCGTCGGGCGTCCCCTGCGCGACGATGCGCCCGGCGGACACGAAGTACAGGTAGTCGACGATCTTGAGCGACTCGTAGACGTCGTGCGTGACGATGACCGACGAGATGCCGAGCGCGTCGTTGAGCTTCCGGATCAGCTGGCCGACGATGCCGAGCGAGATCGGGTCGAGGCCCGCGAACGGCTCGTCGTAGAGCGCGAGCATCGGGTCGAGCGCGATCGCCCGGGCAAGCGCGACGCGGCGCGCCATGCCCCCGGAGAGCGCCGACGGCACGAGCGCGGCCGCGCCGCGCAGCCCCACCGCGTTGAGCTTCATCAGCACGAGGTCGCGGATCATCTCCTCCGAGAGGTCGGTGTGCTCGCGCAGCGGGAACGCGATGTTCTCGAAGACCGTCATGTCGGTGAACAGCGCGCCGAACTGGAACAGCATGCCGATCTCGCGTCTCAGCGCGTAGAGCCCGTCCCGGTCGAGATCCGGAACCGACTGTCCCGCGACGACGACGCGCCCCTCGCTCGGGCGCAGCTGTCCGCCGATCAGCCGCAGGATCGTGGTCTTGCCGCATCCCGACCCTCCCATGATCGCGACGACCTGGCCGCGCGGGATCGACATCGTGATGCCGGACAGAACCTGCCGCGTCCGGTCGTAGCCGAACGTGACGTGGTCGAGCTCGATGGCGGTCGTGTGGCTGCGGTCGAAGCTGGCAGACGGGCGGACCGGCGGGGTTGGGGTCACGGAGAGCGCTCCCTGGGGAACCGGTGATTGTACGGGGGGCAGGACGCGGCAGCAATGACCCGCGGTCAGTTGGCGCCGGCCCGGCGCGAGCACGTCAGTCGTGCAGGAGGAGCCCCTCGGCGATCGCCAGGTTTTCGGGCCGTCCGAGCAGCACGACGACGTCGCCCGCCGCGAGGGTCCACTCCGGGGACGGGCGCGTCGAGCGCACGCCCGGCCTGCGGACCGCGTTCACCTCGACGAGCCGGTCGAGATCGAGCTCCGCGAGCGTGCGTCCGACCGCCGCCGCGCGCTCGGTCAGCAGCACCGACTTCAGGCGCGGCTGAAGGGCGTCGGCCGCGTCGGTCGCGTCGGTCGCGCCGCGGAAGAAGCCGCGGAACAGGCTGTAGCGCTCCTCGCGGATCGCCCGGATGCGGGCGAGCACGCGGTTCAGCGGAACGCCGAGCAGCAGGAGCGAATGGGAGGCGAGCATCAGGCTGCCCTCGAGCACTTCGGGCACCACCTCCGTCGCGCCGGCCTTGAGCAGGCGATCGAGCTCGGCGTCGTCGAGCGTGCGCACCACCACCGGGACGTCGGGCCGCAGGCGGTGCACCTGGTGCAGGATCTTCAGCGCGCGCGGGACGTCGGCGAACGTGATCACGAGCGCGCGCGCCTTCGCGAGTCCCGCCGCGG
>JAKLIE010000085.1 GCA_022709775.1 Pseudomonadota bacterium | reverse complement strand
TGGCGACCGCTACCGGGTCGTGGGCACCACAACGGGACTGGTTTCCTCTGGCGGCGATCCGCTTGGGTTCATCCATTTGCGCGACAGCCAGGAGCTGCAGTTCAAGCTTGCCCCCCCGGCCGCTCGCCGTGCCGCGGCCGCGGGCGCGCAGCCAACCGGGACGGACATCGTCAATGCGGTGATCGCGCGCCTGCATCCCGGCGCCGATGCTCGGGGGGCAGCGGACGCGGTCCGGCGCTGGAAGCATCTATCGGCGCTGACCGATGCCGAGCAGTCGGACCTCTTGACCCGCTCGCTGGTGCAGAGGGCGCGCATGCAGCTGGGCCTGTTCACCGTGGTGTTGCTGTTCGTCTCGGCGGTGATCATTTCGCTGATCATCTACACCATGACCATGGAGAAGCTGCGCGAGATCGCGACGCTCAAGCTGATCGGCGCGCCGAACCGGGTGATCGTGCGCCTGATCATGGAGCAGTCGCTCGCGCTCACGCTCGCGAGCTTCGCCGTCGCCTACGCGCTGCGCGAGGCGATCGCGCCGGGATTCCCGCGGACGCTGCACTTCCTCGCTTCCGAGACGGCGGTGACGTTCGCGGTGATGCTCGGCGGGGGCGTCGTCGCGAGCCTGATGGCCATCTGGCACGCGCTGCGCACGCCGCCGCAGCTGGCCCTGGGGGGCTGACCCATGGCCGTCCTCGAGGTGACCGGCGTCTCGAAGACCTTCGGAAGCGGGGAGCTGGCCGTGCAGGCGCTGAAGCCGGCGACGTTCGCGGTCGAGCGCGGCGAGCTGATCGCGCTGCTTGGCCCGAGCGGATCCGGCAAGAGCACGCTGCTGCTGTCGATCAGCCTGATCCTCGAGCCCAGTGCCGGCAGGATCGTGATGAACGGCACGACGGTCTACGACGACGGCTGGACCGGCATCGACGTGCGCGCGTTCCGCCGCCGCAACATCGGCTTCGTCTTCCAGCAGCACAACCTGATCCCGTTCCTCACCGCGCAGGAGAACGTCGCGCTGATGATGCAGCTGAACGGCGCGAGCCACCGCGACGCCGCTCGACGGGCGCGCGAGCTGCTGGGCTACCTGGAGATCGCGCACCGCGCGGACTCGCTGCCCGCGAATCTGTCGGGCGGCGAGCAGCAGCGGGTCGCGATCGGCCGGGCGCTCGCGAACGAGCCCCGGCTCGTGCTCGCGGACGAACCGACCGCGGCGCTCGACACCGAGCGCGGCACGAGGGTGATGGCGCTCCTGCGCAAGATTGCGCGCGAGCGCGGGTCGGCGGTGATCACCGTGACCCACGACCACCGGATGATCGAGGGCTTCGACGCGGTCTACCACCTCGACGACGGTCGTCTGTCGAAGCTCGAGCGCGAGGCCGCGGGCGCGGTCCGCGGCTGAGGGTTCACCGCCGCCGCAGCACGCAGCCGGTCACTTCCTCGCGGTCGTGGTAGAGCTGCCGGAAGGCGAGCGTCGCGTCGATGCCGGCGGCGTCGAGGCGGTCGCGGATCAGTTCGCCGCAGCGCAGGACCTCGTCGCGGCGCTTCTTCATCGGCAGCTTCAGGTTGAAGATCGCGTTGCGGGCGGCTTCCGTGGCGAGCCAGCCGGCGACGAGCGTCGCGATGCGCATCGGCTTCTCGACGATGTCGCAGACGAGCCAGTCGACGGGGCGCTTCGGCCGCCACCCGAGGCCGTCGGCGCGGACGTGCTCGACGTTCGGGTCGCGTGCGATCGACGGCGCGAGCGCGCCGTTGTCGACGGCGGCGACCTGCAGGCCGCGCGCCAGCAGCTGCCAGGTCCAGCCGCCGGGGGCGGCGCCGAGATCCACGGCGGCCTGACCCTCGTGCAGCAGCGCTCGCTCGCGCTCGCCGAGAAAGACGGCAATCGCCTCGGCCAGCTTCTGCGTCGAGCGCGAGGGCGCCTCGCGCGGCATCCTCAGTCGGGGAATGCCGAGCGGCCACGGGCTGCCGATGTCGGGGTCGGCCGTGCCGACGAACGCGGTCGCGCCGTCGGCGAGCAGCACGTGCGGCCGGCGCCGCGCTTCGTCGGCGACGATGCCGCGGTCGCGCAAGGCACCTGCGAGGCGCGCGTCGAGGGCCCTCGAGAGCGTCGAGAGCGCCTTGCCCTCGTTCGTGTCCGGGTACTCGATCCACGGCGGCAGCCACGGTGCCTTGTGGCCGGGCATCGACGCGAGCTCCGCGAACGCGGCGGCGAGGGGGGCGATCCGGTCGGGACGTCCTGCGCTCCGGGGAGGCGCGATCGTGTGCGGACCGGTGCCGGTCCACAGGCTGCGGACGAAGATCGGCGGGTGCGCGTGAACCGCGCGCCGCCAGGCGGAGGCGTCCGCGTGCCCGACGCGCGCGACCACGAACGCGCTGCCGGGTGCGACCTTCGCGTCGATCGGAGTGCGCGCGTGCGCGGCGATCGCCCCGAGGTCCGCGGCGGCTTCCGTCTCGAAGCCCGCCCGGCAGAGTGCGATGGCGACCGTCGGCATGCGGGTGGGCAATGCGGAAGCGGCCCGCACGCAGCGGGCCGTTCGACGCGCGCGAGAGCGATCAGGCGTTCTCGGTCTCGGACGCCGCTCCGGGCCGTTCCGCCGGCGCCGCGTCCGGCGCGGGGGCCGAGACGTCCTGCACGGGGGGCGTCGCGGGTGCCGCCGCGCGCTTCATCAGGAGCGCGGGCACCGGGCGATTGGCGCCGAAGCCGCGTTTGTGCGAGGCGCCCGCGTGCGCGGCAGCCTTGTGCGCATGCGCGTCGTCCGCGGACCTGCGCGCGGACCCCGGCTGGTCGGGATTCTTCGCGTATGCCGCCTCGCGCTCGGCTTCGCGCGTCGAGCGCGACTCGGCCGGTGCGCGTTCCTTGCGATCGGCCGTGGCACGTTCCGCGTGATCGGTCCGCGCCAGGCGCGGGGCGCGTTCGGCGCGGGGCGCGCGCTCGGCACGCGCGCGACGCGGCTCGCCATCGGAGCGGCGGCCCTCGCCGCGCTCCCGGCGCTCGCCTCGGTCGCGCCCCGCGGCGGAGCCGAGGTCGACGTCGTCGACCGACGTCAGGGGGATCGTCTTCTTGAGGAGCTTCTCGATCTCGGCCAGGTACTTCATCTCGACCGGGTCGACGAGCGAGATCGCCTCGCCGGTCGCGCCCGCGCGGCCGGTGCGGCCGATGCGGTGGATGTAGTCCTCGGGAACGTGCGGCAGCTCGTAGTTGACGACGAGCGGCAGGTCGTCGATGTCGAGGCCGCGCGCGGCGACGTCGGTCGCGACGAGCACCTCGAGCTTCGCGTCCTTGAACGCGGCGAGCGCCTCGAGACGCGCGGCCTGGGTCTTGTCGCCGTGGATCGCCGAGGTGATCAGCCCGTCCTTCTCGAGCTGGCGGGCCAGCCGCGACGCGCCGTGCTTCGTGCGCACGAAGCAGAGCACCTGCTTCAGGCCGCGCGAGCGGACGATGTGCTCGAGCAGCACCCGCTTGCTGTCCTGCGGGCACTTGTACGCGCTCTGCACGACGGTCTCGGCCGCGGTGTTGCGGCGCGCGACCTCGATCAGCTGCGGCTGGTTCAGCAGCGCGTCCGCGAGCTTCTTGATCTCGCCGGAGAACGTCGCCGAGAAGAGCAGGTTCTGTCGCTTCGCCGTCACCGGCATGAGGGCCATGATGCGCTTGATGTCCGGGATGAAGCCCATGTCGAGCATGCGGTCGGCCTCGTCGAGCACGAAGATCTCGACCTGGCCCAGATGGACGCTCTTCTGCTCGATGTGGTCGAGGAGCCTTCCGGGCGTCGCGACGAGGATCTCGACGCCGCCCCGCACGATCGGCAGCTGCTGCTTGATGTCGACGCCGCCGAACACGCAGGTCGACCGCAGCCCCGTGTACTTGCCGTAGGTCTTGACCGACTCCTCGACCTGGATCGCGAGCTCGCGCGTCGGCGCGAGGATCAGCGCGCGCACCGGGTGGCGGGCGGGCGACGGGCTCGTGTTCGCCTGCGGGAGCAGCTTCTGCAGGATCGGCAGCGCGAATCCCGCGGTCTTGCCGGTGCCGGTCTGGGCGCCGCCCATGACGTCGCGCCCGGCGAGGACGACGGGAATCGCCTGCTGCTGGATCGGGGTGGGGGTGGTGTAGCCGGCCTCCGTCACCGCCCGAAGCAATTCGGGCGCGAGGCCGAGCTCGGCGAAGCTCGGGGCACTGCTCATCACGACATCTCCTGAAGTGCGGCCCACTCGCGTCCTGCGAGTTCCGGTCCAGGCTGCGTGGTCAACAGTGGAAAAATGCGGCCGGAAACAATAACTTGCATATGATACAACATTTTCGGGTCCCCCGCCATCGGACCGCGCGGGGCTCGAAAGGAGTTCGGCGGCGGGTCCGGAAGCCGTTATAATGGAAGGCTTTTTTCCTTCCTCTACCGCGGTCTCGCCCGTCCATGCCCCAGTCCCTCCGCAACATCGCCATCATCGCGCACGTCGACCACGGCAAGACGACGCTGGTCGACAAGCTGCTCGTCCAGGCCGGGACGTTCGCGCGTCACCAGCAGGTCGGCGAGCGGGTGATGGACAGCAACGACATCGAACGCGAGCGCGGCATCACGATCCTCGCGAAGAACTGCGCGATCCGGCTCGGCGACACCCGCATCAACATCGTCGACACGCCCGGTCACGCCGACTTCGGCGGCGAAGTCGAGCGCGTGCTGGGCATGGTCGACGGCGTGCTGCTGCTCGTCGATGCGGTCGAGGGTCCGATGCCGCAGACGCGGTTCGTCACGCTGAAGGCGCTCAAGCTCGGCCTGCAGCCCATCGTCGTCGTCAACAAGGTCGATCGCCCGGGGGCGCGCCCCGAATGGGTGGTCAACCAGACTTTCGACCTGTTCGACCGGCTCGGCGCGACCGACGCGCAGCTCGACTTCCCCGTCGTCTACGCGTCCGCGCTGGGCGGATGGGCGACGCTGGACGTCGCGGTCGCGAAGACCGGACAGCCCCCCGAGGGCGGCGACATGAAGCCGCTGTTCGACACGATCCTCGCGCACGTGCCCGAGCCCGGCGGGGACGCGTCCGCGCCGCTGCAGTTCCAGGTGTCGGCGCTCGACTACTCGAGCTACGTCGGGCGGCTGGGCATCGGCCGCATCCGCCGCGGGACGCTCAGGGCGGGCGCCGAGGTCGCGGTGCTCCACGGCCCGCTCGCGCAGGGCGCGATTCCCGCGAAGGCGAAGGTCGGCCAGGTGTTCACGTTCGCGGGGCTCGAGCGCGTGCCGGTCGACGCGGCGGAAGCCGGCGACATCGTGCTGGTGACCGGCATCGACGACCTCACGATCGGCACGACGCTGACCGACGTCGAGGCGCCGGAGGCGCTGCCGCCGATCGCCGTCGACGAGCCGACGCTCGCGATGACGTTCCAGGTCAACACGTCGCCGCTCGCGGGGCGCGAGGGAAAGTACGTGACCTCGCGCAACCTGCGCGAGCGCCTGAACAGGGAACTGCTCGTGAACATGGCGCTCAAGGTCGAGGACACGGCGGACACCGACGTGTTCGCCGTGGCCGGACGCGGCGAGCTGCATCTCACGATCCTGATCGAGAACATGCGTCGCGAGGGCTACGAGCTCGCGGTGTCGCGACCCCGGGTCGTCACGCGCGAGATCGACGGCGTCGTCAACGAGCCCTACGAGAACCTGACCGTCGACGTCGAGGACGCGCACCAGGGCGCGGTGATGCAGGAGCTGGGCGGCCGGCGCGGCGAGCTCGTGCACATGGAATCCGACGCGCGCGGGCGCACCCGGCTCGACTACCGGATTCCGGCGCGCGGGCTCATCGGCTTCCAGGGCGAATTCATGAACCTGACGCGCGGCACCGGCCTCATGAGCCACGTGTTCGACAGCTACGCGCCGGTCAGGGGCGACATCCCGGAGCGGCGCAACGGCGTGCTCATCTCGCAGGAGGACGGGGACGCCGTCGCGTACGCGCTGTGGAAGCTCCAGGAGCGCGGACGCATGTTCGTGTCGCCCGGCGACAAGCTCTACGAAGGCATGGTGATCGGGATCCACTCGCGCGACAACGACCTGGTGGTGAACCCGATCAAGGGCAAGCAGCTCACCAACGTCCGCGCGTCCGGGAAGGACGACGCGATCCTGCTCACGCCGCCGATCAGGCTCACGCTCGAGTACGCGGTCGAGTTCATCGCCGACGACGAGCTCGTCGAGGTGACGCCCAAGTCGATCCGCATCCGCAAACGCTTCCTCAAGGAGCACGAGCGCAAGCGGGCGAGCCGCGAAGCGGTGGTCGAGTAGGGCGGACGACGGGGGGAAGGCGCGTCCGCCGCTCGCCGATGAACGCACCTGCGCTCTCCGCCGCCCTCGCCTCGCGCCTCGCGCGGATCGCACTCCGCAACGTCCGCACCGAGTATCCGAACAAGCCCGACCACGTGGTCGCGGCGCCCGGCGACGTCCGCACGTCCCGCGAGTTGCACCCGGCGTTCTACGGCAGTTACGACTGGCACTCGTGCGTCCACATGCACTGGCTGCTGGCGCGCCTGCGGCGGCTCCATCCGGGTATCCCGGAGCGCGCGGACATCGCGGCCGTCTTCGACGAGCACCTGACGGACGACGCGATCGCCGCCGAGTGCGCGTACCTCGCGCGGCCGCAGGCGAAGGCTTTCGAGCGCACGTACGGATGGGCGTGGCTGCTCGAGCTCGCCCGCGAGCTCGGTCAGGACGACGATTCCGACGCGCGCCGCCGGGCGCGCGCGCTCGCACCGCTCGCGGAAGCCTTTGCCGCGCGCTATCTCGACTACCTGCCGCGCGCGCGCTATCCGGTCCGCCACGGCATGCACCCGAACTCGGCGTTCGGCCTCGCGTTCGCGATCGACTACGCGCGCGCGGCGGGCGCCGGCGCGCTCGAGGACGCGTGCGTGTCGCGTGCGCTGGCCTGGTTCTCCGCCGACCGCGACGCACCGGTCGCGTGGGAGCCTTCCGGCGCGGACTTCCTGTCGCCCGCGCTGATGGAGGCCGACCTGATGCGCCGGGTGCTTCCGCACGGGCGCTACGGCGCGTGGCTCGCGGCGTTCCTCCCCGGCCTCGCGCAGCGCGAGCCCGCCGCGCTGTTCGAGCCCGCCGAGGTCGCCGACCGGGCCGATCCGCAGATCGTGCACCTGGACGGCCTC
>JAKLIE010000084.1 GCA_022709775.1 Pseudomonadota bacterium | reverse complement strand
GGCGAGAGCGCGGAGTTCGCGGTCGTCGTCGACGACGCGTGGCAGGGCATGGGCGTAGCGCGCGGACTGATGCGGCTGCTGATCGACTGCGCGCGCCAGCGCGGGCTCGCGCGCCTCGAGGGCGCGGTGCTGCGCACGAACCACAGCATGCTGCGGTTCGTCCAGGCGCTCGGCTTCTCGATCGCCGACGATCCCGAAGACTCCGAGCAGGTGATCGCCTCGCTCGAACTGCCGGGCGGCGGCGCCGCGATCGGGTAGACTGTCGCCAGCATGTCGGCGCAGGGAAAGGCAAGCCATGAAGGTTCTGATCGCCACCGACGGTTCGAAGCACGCGCTCGACGCGCTCGAAGCGTTCCTCTCGAAGCTCGCCTGGTTCCGCGAGGCGCCGTCGGTCGAGCTCGTCCACGTCCATCCGCCGATTCCCTATGGCCGCGCCGCGGCGTGGGCGGGCAGGGAGGCGGTCGAGCGGTACTACTCGGAGGAGAGCGACGAGGCGCTCAAGCTGGCGGCCGAGACCCTGACCAAGCGCGGGGTGGCGTTCCACCCGGTGAAGCTCGTCGGCGATCCCGGCCACGAGATCGTGCGCCACGCGCAGGCGTCCGGCTGCGACCTCGTCGCGATGGGAACGCACGGCCACACGGCGATGGCGAACCTCGTGATGGGTTCGGTCGCGACGAAGGTGATCGCCGGGTCCAGGGTGCCGGTGCTGCTCCTCAAGTAGCGCGCGGGCCGCGCGCCGGCGCGTTCAGCGCGGCTTCGCGAACGGCCACATCAGCGCGAGCGTGTTGTCGCGCATCACATAGTGGTGCCACAGCGCCGCCGCGGCGTGCAGGCCGACGAGCGCGTACCCGGCCTGTCCCGCGACCTCGTGGATCTTCTCGAGCGGCTTGACCCACGCCTTGTCGGGCCCGATCGGCATCGGCAACGGGATGCCGGCAAGCGTGATCGGCCGGCCCTCGGCGCCCACGGCGAGCCATCCCAGCAGAGGCAGCGCGATCATCAGCGCGTAGAGCGCGACGTGGGCGAGCTTCGCGACCCGCTCCTGCCAGGGCGGTGGCGGCGGGGCGATTCCGGGGGGGCGCGTCGAGGCGCGTACGAGCAGGCGAACGAACACCGCCGCCAGCACCGCGAGCCCGAGTCCGTAGTGCCACAGCCGCATGGCGGCGCGCTCCGGGCTCGCTTTCGGGAACAGGTCGCGCAACTCCATCGTCGCATAGGCGCCGATCATCAGCAGGAGCACGAGCCAGTGCAGCGCGATGACGCCGCCGGCATAGCGCGCCGGGCGGGAAACGGCAACGGGGTCGGCGGAGGACGAGGCGGGCATGGCGGCGAAGCCTGCGTTGCGGGCGCGGCGTGCAGTGCGCATGCTAGCCTCGCCGTTCCGGTCCGGCAACCGCGCCTCGGCTGCCTCGCAGGTATGCTTGCGCCCACGATGCCACCGACGCGCGCGAGACGCCGTGCCCTGCGGACCCTCGCTGCCGCGATGGTGCTGGCGGCATGCGCCGCGCCGTCGGGGCCGATACGCAGCCTCGACGCGGCCGCTCCGCGTGTGCTGCTGCTGGGCGAGGTTCACGACAATCCCGACGGGCACGCGCGACGCTACGCGTGGCTCGTGGCGCGCGTCGACGCCGGCTGGCGTCCGACGATCGCGATGGAGCAGTTCGACCGCGACCGGCAGGCCGACCTCGACCGTGCGCTCGCCGAGTGCGCCGACGCCGCCTGCGTGATCCGGCGCGCGGAGCCCGACGGCCAGCGCTGGGAGTGGCCGCTCTATGCGCCGGTGATCGAGCTCGCGCTCGCCCGCAGGCTGCCGCTGCGCGCGGCCAATCTCTCGCGGGCCGACGCGTCGCGCGTCGTGCGCGAGGGTTACCGCGCCGCGCTCGACGACGCGACCATCGCCTCGTTCGGCCTCGACCGCCCGCTGGCGCGCGATCTTGCCGACGGGCAGCGGCGCGCGATCGACGACGGTCACTGCCATCAGCTCCCGGCGTCGACCGCGGAGGGCATGGTGCGCGCGCAGGTCGCGCGCGACGTCTGGATGGCGAAGGTGGTGGCCGCGGAGGCGGAGCGCGGCGACGGCATCGCGCTCCTGGCGGGCAACGGCCACGTGCGTCGCGATCTCGGCGTACCGCGCTGGCTGGAGGGAACGGCCGCTGCCCGCGCGTTCAGCGTCGGCTTCGTCGAGGAGCCGGCCGAAGGCACGTTTGACGAGCGCGTGGCGATCGCTCCGCACGCGCGCGTCGACCCCTGCGCGAAATAGCCCGATCCTACGCGGCGAAGCGCACGACGGCGTCGACGAACGCGGCAGGCTGCTCGGTGTGCACCGCGTGCGCGGCGCCCTCGACGACGGCGAACGCCGCGCCGGGAATCCGGCGCGCGAACGCCTCGCATTCGTCAGCGGGGAACAGGACGTCCTCGCGCCCGGCGACGACGAGCGTCGGAACCGCGATCGCGGCGAGGTCCGCGCCACCGTCGTGCGAGACCACCGCCACGGCCTGCCGCCGGAACCCGGGCGCGGATTGCGGATACGGGTAGTCGAGCGCCCATGCCATGACGGCATCCGCCTTCGCGGGATCGCCGAGGAACCGCTTCGTGAAGATCGCCTCGAACAGACGTCGGAACCAGCGCTCGCGATCTTCCCCCGCCTCGAGCCGCGTGGCCAAGTCCTCGAAGATCGCCGCGCCGAGCGCGCCGGCGCGCGTGCCGGTGGCGACGAGAACCAGTCGGTCGACGAGGGCGGGATGGCGGACCGCGATCCGTTGCGCGACGAATCCGCCCATCGAGTGGCCGAGCACGCTCGCGCGATCGACGCCCAGGTGCCGGAGCAGCGCCGCGCAGTCGTCCGCGATCGCGTCGATCGAGCAGGGGCCGTCCTGCGGGCGCGTGCGCCCGGCGCCGCGGTTGTCGGGCATGATCGTGCGGAACCGCGCCGCCAGCGGGGTCGCGACCGGCAGCCAAGAGAACGAGTCCGACGCGATGCCCGCGACGAGCAGCAGCGGCGGGCCGCTGCCGCAGTGCTCGTAGTGCAGCGAGAGGTCGGGGAGTTCCAGCGCGGGCATGGACGGGAGGCAACGGCGCGACGCGCAAGTGTAGGGCCCGCCGGCGTTTCCCGGGCCCCGCGAGCGTCCCTGCAGCGTCGAAGGGCCCTGGCGGTTCCCGCACGCAGGCACGCTCCGCCGCGAATGCGCCGGATGACCGCGGCGCTTCGCGTCGATGGCGTGCGACGGCATCGGATACACTGGCCAGCCGTCCCGGCCGGGTGCGACGCGCGATACCGCCTGCGCATCCTCCGGACCCTGCCGCGCGCGCGCCGAGCCATGTCCCCTTCCGCCGTCGATTCGCCCCAGTCCTGGACGCGCCTCGCCGTCGCGCTCGCGATCGCCACGATCGGCGGCGTGGGCATGTGGTCCGTCGTCGTGGTGCTGCCCGCGGTCCAGGCGGAATTCGGCGTCGCGCGTGCGGCGGCGTCGCTCCCGTACACGCTCACGATGCTCGGTTTCGGCGCCGCGGGCATCGCGGTCGGACGCTGGTCGGACCGATTCGGCATCATGCGCCCGGTCC
Source organism: Pseudomonadota bacterium (assembly GCA_022709775.1). The sequence continues at coordinate 3,562 of JAKLIE010000084.1, read as the reverse complement.
TCGCCGCTTCGGTCGCGCTCTCCGTCGGCTACGTCGCGTCGGGATACGCGACGACGCTCACCGGGTTCGCGCTCGCGCAGGGACTGCTGATCGGTGCGGGCAGCTCGGTGACGTTCGGTCCGCTGATCGCGCACGTGTCGATGTGGTTCGAGCGGCGGCGCGGCATCGCGGTCGCGGTCGTCGCGAGCGGCAACTATCTCGCCGGCGCCGTCTGGCCGCCGATCGTGCAGCACTTCACGGAGACCGCCGGCTGGCGGGCGGCGTACTTCGGCGTCGGCGTGTTCGTGCTCGCGACGATGCTGCCGCTCGCGCGGCTCCTTCGCCGTCCGCCGCCCGCGCACGCCGCGCGGTCCGGGGGCGCGCCTGCCTCGACGCACGCCTCGCGGCAGGCACTCGGCCTCTCGGGCGGCACGCTGCAACTGCTGCTGGTGGTCGCGGGGGTGGCCTGCTGCGTCGCGATGGCGATGCCGCAGGTCCACGTCGTCGCGTACTGCAGCGACCTGGGCTACGGGCCCGCGCGCGGCGCGCAGATGCTCTCGCTGATGCTCGCCTGCGGGATCGTCAGCCGCATCACGTTCGGCTTCATCAGCGACCGCATAGGGGGGCTGCGCACGCTGCTGCTCGGCTCGGCGCTGCAGTGCGTCGCGCTCGTGCTGTTCCTGCCGTTCGACGGGCTGGTGTCGCTGTTCCTGATCTCGGCGCTGTTCGGGCTCTTCCAGGGCGGCATCGTGCCGTCCTACGCGATCGTCGTGCGCGAGTACTTCCCGCCGGCCGAGGCGGGCGGCCGCATCGGCCTCGTCGTCATGGCGACCCTCGTCGGCATGGCGCTAGGCGGCTGGGTGTCGGGCGCGATCTTCGACCTCACGGGCTCCTATCGCGCGGCGTTCGTCCACGGCATCGCGTGGAACCTCGTCAACCTGTCGATCGCGTCGTGGCTGCTGATGCGCACGCGCATGCGGACGGCGCCGGCCTGAACGGGGTCGCGCGCGCGGATGGTGCGGCGCCGCGGCGCACGAATCCTTCGCGGTGACGGACCATCGCCGGGGAAGCGGCCCTATCCGGCCCTTCCTTGACCGCCGGGCGCGGGCAATGGCGCGCGGGTTGATCCGGGTCAATTTCCGGGACGGGAGCGCTGCTAGCCTCTTACCGTACACGGTGCGAACCGCGGTATCGGAGGGGCGATGGGGACGGCGACGATGCAGCCGACGAGCGTGTTCCTGGCCACCGGCCCGCTCTACGCAATGCGGCGCACGGGCCAGGACATCGAGACGCGGCCGGCATGGTACGCGTCGCTCTTCGACCGGAATCCCGGGCTGGAGCAGGCGGTCGCCGACTTCTCGCACGCGTGGCGTGCCCGAAGCCGCTGCGTCGCGATGGCGGCGCTGATGGCGCGCCGCCCTTCGCCGCCGCGTCTCGATCCGGTGACGTTCCTGCGGTTGGTGGGCCGCGACGTGCGCGAGCATCCCGACAACTGGGCGCACGACATCGAGGCGTCTCCCGACCTCGGCCGCGATCTCGCGCGCCTGTCGCGCGCGCTCTCGCAGTCCGTCGCGGCGCTCGCGCGCGAGGGCGGGCGCGCTACCTGAGCGAGACGCAGGCGGGCAGCCTCACGCGCAGCACCGCCTCCTGCTCGAACCGCTTCCGGTAGTCGGTCATCACCTCGCGCACCGCGCGCTCCGAATCCGCCGAGCTGGCGTGCACGAGCTGCAGCACGTAGGACGCCTCGTGCTCTAGCTTCCCGGTCTCGGAGCGCCACTGCCCCGACGCTCGCCACGACGTGATCCCCTGCGGGAAGCGCGGCGTCACGCCCGTCGCGAGGAAGTCCTGCCATTCGTCCGCGGAAACGACGCCGCCCGGCTTGTTCGTGCCGAAGTAGAGGGTGTCGGCGACGACGGCCTCCTCTCCGGGGCGGCAGATCGGGAAGGGCGCGACCGTGCACGCCGCGAGGGCGAGTGCGCCGGCCAGAGTGAGGGCGTGTCGAAGCATTGGTCGAGCGTCCGGCGCCGCAGCCGACCACGGCGGACGGCGGGCCAGCGCTCCTGCGCCGATGCTACAGCGATCCGGCCGGGCGGTGGAGCGTTCCCGCCGTGCCGCGGCGAGCGCCCTCGCGCCCCTGCGCGCTCAATGCAGCGTCCGGCTCCCCGGAGGCTCGGTCGATCCCGGCGCGGCGATCGCATGGAGGCGCCCGCCGTCCTGGATCCAGCGCGCGACGTCGGGCGCGGCCGGTTCGGTCGGTTCGGCCGGGCCCGGCCCGCGCGACTCGTGGTCCAGATCGACGGCCCCTTCGTTCTCCCAGTCGTAGCGCACCTTCGGCACGACGTCCCGATGTCGCAGGATCACCGCGAGCGCGAGACCGATCAGTGCGGCGGCGAGGTGCGTTTCCCACGAATGCCCGCGCTGGATCGGCAGCACGCCCCACACCGACGCGCCGTACATGAACGCGACGAGCAGCGACGCCGCGATCGCCCGGCGGTCGCGGCGGACGAGCCCCGCCGCGAACACGCAGGCCGCGAGGCCGTAGATGAGCCCGCTCGCGCCGACGTGGACGCCGCCTCGCGCGAACAGCCAGACCGCGATGCCGGGGCCGAGCCAGATCGCGGGCAGCACGACGCGACTCGACTGCGGGTACAGGTGCAGCATCGCGATCGAGGCGACGGCGAGCGGCAGCGTGTTCGCGACCAGGTGGTCGAATCCGGCGTGCACGAGCGGCGCGAACAGGACGCCCGCGAGTCCGCCGAGCGTGCGCGGCCGGACGCCGAAGGGCACGACGTCGAGGTCGAGGCCCCAGTTCGTGAGCTGGATCGCCCAGAGCAACCCGACGAACGCGAGCGAGAGACGCACCGCGAGGTGGAAGCCGGCCCGCGCGCTCCGCGAGCCGGTGTAGCGGGGATGCGGCGTCTCGAAGTCCATGGGGGCGGATCGCGATCCCCCGCGAGCTGCGGGATCGATCGAAGCATAATCGGTCCTGATCGGCGCGTTTCAACCCCGGGGCCGGTCGGCCGGGCGGCGTCCGCCGGCGAGGCGCCGCGTTCAGCCGACGTCGACGGTGAATCCGGCGTCGAACGACGGGTTCTCGTTCGCGCCGTCCTTCGCGTAGCCGCGCGGGTTGCACACGACGCGCGTCCCTCCGACGTCGTAGTCGAAGCTGTCGTGCGTGTGCCCGTGGATCCACAGGCTCGCGCGATCGCCGCCGAGGAGACGCGCCGCGTCCGAGACGAAGCCTGCGTTCAGGAGCGAGCCCGCGTAGCGGGGGTGGATGCTCCGGCGCGCGGGCGCGTGGTGCGTGACGACGACCGTCGGTCCGTCGTGACGACTCGCGAGCCTCGATTCGAGCCAGGCCGCGTGGCGCGCATGCCTTGCCGCCGCATCGTCGGGCGTGAACGGCGCGTCGCCGCGGTCCGCGGCGCGGATGCGCGAGAAGTCGCGCAGGAAGCGGCGCGCGTCCGCCATGGCGGCGGAGCGGAGCTCGCCGTCGCCGTAGAGCATGAAGTCGGTCCACAGCGTGCTTCCGAGGAAGCGCACGCCGTCCACGACGAGCTCGTCGTCGTCGAGCACCCGGACC
>JAKLIE010000083.1 GCA_022709775.1 Pseudomonadota bacterium | reverse complement strand
GCCTGGACTACCGCCCGCCCGCGTTCCTCGTGGACCGCGTCGCGCTGGAATTCGACCTCGATCCCGCCGCCACCGAGGTGAAGGCGACGCTCGCCTTCCGGCGCAACCCGGCCGCCGATCCCCGGGACCGTCGCGCGCCGCTCGTCCTCGACGGCGAGCAGCAGGCGATCGTCCGCGTCGAGCTCGGCGGCCGCGCGCTCTCGTCGGCGGAGGCGATCGCGACGACCGCGGGGCTCACGATTCCGGACGCGCCGGACGCCGGGACGCTCGTCGTGCGCACGCGCACCGCGCCGGAACGCAACGTCGCGCTGGAGGGCCTCTACGTCTCGTCGGGCGTGTTCTGCACGCAGTGCGAGGCCGAGGGCTTCCGGCGAATCACGTACTTCCCGGACCGGCCCGACGTGCTCGCGACCTACACGGTCACGCTGCGCGCCGACCGCGCACGCTTCCCGGTGCTCCTTTCCAACGGCAACCTGGTCGCGGCGGGGGGACTTCCCGACGGGCGCCACTTCGCGACCTGGCACGACCCGTTCCCGAAGCCCTCGTACCTGTTCGCGCTCGTCGCCGGCGACCTCCACTCGCTCGACGACACGTACACGACGATGTCGGGCCGCCGCGTTCACCTGTCGATCCACTCGACGCCCGCCAACATCCCGCGCTGCCACTGGGCGATGGAGTCGCTCAAACGAGCGATGCGCTGGGACGAGGAGAGGTTCGGTCGCGAGTACGACCTCGACCGCTTCATGATCTTCTGCGCCGACGACTTCAACTTCGGCGCGATGGAGAACAAGGGGCTCAACATCTTCAACAGCCGGCTGCTGCTGGCCGACCCGCAGACCGCGACCGACGACGACTACGGCGCGATCGAGGCCGTGATCGGCCACGAGTACTTCCACAACTGGACCGGCAACCGCGTGACCTGCCGCGACTGGTTCCAGCTCTCGCTCAAGGAAGGGCTCACGGTCTTCCGCGATCAGACGTTCTCGGGCGACTGCGGCTCGCACGCGGTCGAGCGCATCGCCTCGGTCCAGAACCTGCGACGCCTGCAGCTCCCCGAGGACGCGGGCCCGATGGCGCACCCGGTGAGGCCCGACGAGTACCAGGAGATCAACAACTTCTACACGGCGACCGTCTACGAGAAGGGCGCCGAGGTGATCCGCATGCAGCACGCGCTCCTGGGGCCCGAGCGCTTCCGGCGCGGGATGGACCTCTATTTCGAGCGCCACGACGGCCAGGCGGTGACCTGCGAGGACTTCGTGCAGGCGATGTCGGACGCGTCCGGCGTCGACCTCGGGCAATTCCGGCGCTGGTACGCGCAGGCGGGCACGCCCGTCGTGTCCGCACGCGGCCGCTACGATGCGGGGGCACGGACCTACACGCTCGAGCTCGCGCAGCGCACGGATCCCACGCCCGGACAGCCTTCGAAGCTGCCTTTCCACATCCCGTTCGCGGTGGGCCTCGTCGGGACGGACGGGCGTGACGTCCCGCTCAGGCTTGCCGGCGATCCCGGAGGGTCGGCGACGACGCGCGTGCTGGATCTCGACGAGCCGTCGCGGGCGTTCACGTTCGTCGACGTGCCCTGCCCGCCGGTGCCTTCGCTCGCTCGCGGATACTCCGCGCCGGTGCGCGTCGAATTCGACTACACGGACGACGAGCTCGCCCTGCTCGCGTCGCACGACAGCGACCCGTACTCGCGCTGGGATGCCGCGCAGCGCACGTTCGCGCTCGCGATCCGCGCGATCGCCGCGGAGCGCCGCAACGGGCACCCGTCCGTGCTGCCCAGGGCGCTCTCGCGCGTCGTCGCCGCGCTGCTCGACGACAGCGCGAGCGACCCGGCGCTGATCGCCCTCGCCCTCACGCCGCCCGACCCGACGTACGTCGCCACGCAGGACCCGGTCATCGACGTCGACGGCATCGACCACGCGCGCGCGTTCGTCGTGCGCGAGCTCGCGCGCGCGCTGCCCGACCGGTTCGAGCGCGCCTACCGCGCTCAGCGTCGCGCCGGACCCTATGCCCCGTCACCCTCGCAGGTCGCGAAGCGGCGCCTCGCGAACGTCTGCCTGCGCTATCTGGGAGAGCGCGGCGACGCCGATGGCCGCGCCCTCGCGGTCGCGCAGTTCGACGCGGCCGACAACATGACCGACTCGATCGGCGCGCTCGGCGCGCTGGCCGACACGACGTCCGAGGAGCGCGACGAGCTGTTCGAGCGATTCGAGGCGCGCTGGCGCGACGAACCTCTCGTGCTCGACAAGTGGTTCGCGCTCGAGGCGACGAGCCGGCGCACGGGCACGCTCCAGCGGGTGCGCGCGCTGCTCTCGCACCCGGGCTTCAACGCGCGGAACCCGAACCGCGTGCGCGCGCTCGTCGGCGCGTTCGCGCTCGCCAACTTCGCGCGCTTCCACGCCGAGGACGGGTCCGGCTACGCGTTCGTCGCCGACCAGGTGCTCGCGCTCGACGGACTGAACCCGCAGCTCGCCGCCCGCGTCGCCGGCGCGTTCGAGCTGTGGAAGCGCCTGCCCGAGCCGCGGCGCGGGCGCGTCGCGGTCGAACTGAAGCGGATCGCCGCCGCGCCGGCGCTCTCGCCGGACGTGACCGAGATCGTGACGCGCAGCCTGGCGGATTGAGCGAGGCGACGTCGATCGCCGCCCGGAGGCGACGCCCGAGGGCCCGGAATTGATTTCGATCAACGGCGCGGCAGGCGCGCCGGAAACCGCCGGTTTCCCGGGAACGCACGCGTGCGGACGTGGTCGGTCGGTTCGGTGAGACGACGGAGTCGACCGACTTGAAGCTGCTGATCCGGAAGATCCATCGATGGCTCGCGATCGTCTTCGCGCTGCCGCTGCTCGTCGCATTCGCGACCGCCCTCCTGCTCTCGGTCGAGCCCTGGATCGTCGAGCGGGCGATCCAGCCCGGTTCGCTGGACGCAGCGAAGGCCCGGGCGCTCCTCGCCGCGCACGATCCCGCAGGGCAGGCGCGCGCCGTCGTCTTCCGCAGCTACGATCGCACGATCACGCTGGGATCCGGCCGGGGCGGGGGCGGCGGCACCGTCGTCGACGTCGACAGCGGACAGGCGAGGGCCGGCCCGTCGACGCTCGCGAAGGCTTTCGGCATCGCGCGGGGCCTGCACGAGACGCTGCTCGTCGACGCGCGCTGGCTCGTCGTCGCGTCGACGGGGGCGATGATCGCCATCGTGATCCTCGGCACGCTCATGGGCTGGCCGCGCATCACCGCCACGGTGTCGGGGTGGCACCAGGCGTTCGCCTGGGGGCTGCTGCCGCTCATCGTGCTATCGCCCCTGACGGCGCTCCTGATGTGGGCCGGCATCACGTTCGTCACGCCGGCCGAGACCGCGCGCGCATCGCCCGGGCCGCCGATGACGCTCAGGGAAGGCGTCGACGTCGTCGGCCGCGACCGCGACCTCTCGGCGCTCGTCTGGCTGAGGCCGCAGGGCGGCAGGCTGATGGCGCGCTTCGCCGAGGAAGGCGAGTACCGGCTATACGCGGTGAGCCGCGAGGGCACGCGGGCGTTGCCGCGCAACTGGCCGCGCCTCTGGCACGAGGGAAACTTCGCCGGCGCGTGGTCGGCGGCAATGAACGTCGCCGTCTCGCTCGCCATCATCGGCCTTCTGGGAACCGGGCTCTGGATCTGGCTGCGCCGTCGCCTGCGAATGCGCGCGCAGCGCCGCAGGCAGCGCGCTGCGGCCTGAGCGCCCGAGGGCGCGACCACCTGCCGCGTCCGCTCGAACCCGAACGGAACGCACCGGAACGCGACCACCTGCCGCGTCCGCGTCGAGCGGCGCACCGGCGGCCGCTCGAACTCGAACCGGACCCACCGGAACGCGATGGCCTGCCTCGTCCGCGTTGAGCGGCGCGTGAGCGTCCGCTCGAACCCGAACGGAACGCACCGGAACGCGACCACCTGCCGCGTCCGCGTCGAGCGGCGCACCAGCGGCCGCTCGAACCCGAACCGGACCCATCGGAACGCGATGGCCTGCCTCGTCCGCGTTGAGCGGCGCGTGAGCGTCCGCTCGAACGCGGACAGGTATTCCGGCGCTCCGGCCGGGATTTCCGGCGGCGATGCACCCAAGGCCACCCCAAGCGCCGCGAGCGCCGGAAATCCCGGCCGAAGCGCTGGAATACCTACCAATAGGTCTCGACCGTCACGTGCCCCGGCTCCCTCCGCCGGTGCCGGCGCATCCCCCGCGTCGCCAGCGCGGCCTGCACGTCGTCGACCATCGCGGGGTTTCCGCAAAGCATCGCGTGTGCGTTGTCCGCCGTGAGCGGGACGCCCGCACGCGCCTCGAGGCGGCCGTCGGCGATCAGCGCGGGAATGCGTCCCGGCAGCGCGCCGGCGTGCGCCTCGCGGCTCACGACCGGCAGGTAGGCGAATGCGCCGGCGCGCGCGCGCGCGATGCCTGCGATCGTGTCGCGGTAGGTGAGCTCGGCGGCGTGGCGAACCGCGTGCACCAGCACGACCCGGCCGAACCTGTCCCAGGGATCGGCGGTGCGCAGGATCGACAGGAACGGACCGATCCCGGTGCCGGTCGACAGGCACCACAGCGCCTCGGCCTGCGGCACCTCGGCGATGCAGAAGAACCCGTTCGCGTTCGGCCCGAGCCACAGCGAATCGCCGGGACCGAGCGCCGCGAGGCGCGGCGACAGCGGACCGTCCGGCACGACGGCGAAGTAGAATTCGTGCCGCGGCGCGCCGGGCGGGTTCACGAACGAGTAGGGGCGCCCGACCATCGGCTCCTTCGCGCCCGGGGGCGCGGGCAAGGCGAGGCGGGCGAACTGGCCGGCGGTGAACGCGAGCGCGGGCGCCTCGACCTCGATCGAATGGAGCTTGTCGGTCCACGCCTTGCGCGCGGCAACCCGGCCTTCGAGCCAGCTGGACATGAAAGCGATCGCGGGACGGTAACATTGCAATTATGCCTACCCGCCCCGCCGCGCGCGTCGTCCTCCGACCCCCGACCGCGGCGGACGCCCCTGCCTTTCTCGCTGCCGTCGGGGAGAGCCGCCGGCTGCACGGCCGGTGGGTGCAGGCGCCGTCGACGCCCGCGCAGTTCCGCGCATACCTGAAGCGTTACGCCGCGAAGGACGCGGACGACACGCACGCGGGGCTCGTCGCCGTGCGCAAGGAGGACGGCGCGCTCGTCGGCGTGTTCAACTTCAGCAACATCGTCCGCGGGCCGTTCCGGAGCGCCTACCTCGGCTACTACGCGCTCGCGCCGCTCGCGGGCCGGGGCTACATGACCGAGGCGTTCGCGCTCGCGCTCGACCACGCGTACGCGAAGCTCAAGCTCCACCGCGTCGAGGCGAACGTGCAGCCGACCAACCGCCGGTCGATCGCGCTGGTCGCGCGCGTCGGCCTCGCGCGCGAGGGCTACTCGCGGCGCTACATCAAGATCGCCGGGCGCTGGCGCGACCACGTGCGCTTCGCGATGCTCGCCGAGGACTGGCGCGCACTCAAGCGCAGGCGGAAGGGCGTGCGGCGATGATCCGGCCCGTCGCCCTCGCCTGCGTGGCGGCGTTCCTGTCCGCCTGCGCGACGCCGGAGGCGGACCCCTACGCGGCGCAGTCCGCCGAAGCGCACGAGATGTCGCCCTACAGGGTCCACGAGGCCTGCGTGAAGCTCGCGGAAGGCGACCGCCTCGACTGGCGCTTCGAGTCGCGCGCGCCGGTCGACTTCAACATCCACTACCACGACGGCCCGACCGTCGTGCTTCCGGTCTCGCGCACGGCGAGCCTGGGCGACGCCGGCATCTACGCCGTGACGCTCGCGCACGACTATTGCGCGATGTGGGAGACCGGTCCGCTGGGCACGTCGATCAGCTACCGCGTGCGCCCGATCAAGGGAGACCGATGAGCGCCGAAGGGCCGCCCCGAGGCGCTCGCCCCCTCCTTCAGGAGGGGGGGCGCGACGCCGCGTCAGCGGCAAGCCTGGGGGAGGTTGTCCGATGATCCCCGCCTCGACGCTGCTGTTCGACCTCGACGGCACGCTCACCGACAACTACCTCGGCATCGCGCGCTCGATCCGCTACGCGCTCGGGCGCCTCGGCGCCGACGAGCCCGACGACGCCGCGCTGCGGCGCTGCGTCGGGCCGCCGCTGCGCGTGTCGTTCGCGGCGCTGCTCGACACCGACGAGCCGGCCGCGATCGAGCAGGCGATCGCGCTGTACCGCGAGCGCTTCGCGGACCTGGGATGGCGCGAGAACGTCGTGTACGACGGGATCCCCGAGGCGATGGCCGCGCTCGCCGCGACGGTGCGGCCGATCTACCTCTGCACCTCGAAGCCCGAGGTCTACGCGCGGCGGATAGTGACGCTCTTCGGGCTGTCGGAGCATCTGACGGGCGTCTACGGGGCCGACCTCGCGGGCCGCTTCGACGACAAGGCGACGCTGCTCGCGCACCTCGCCGCGAACGAACGCCTCGACACCTCGCGCGCGACGATGATCGGTGACCGCAGCCACGACGTCCGGGCGGCGCGCATGAACGGCGCGCGCTCGGTCGGCGTGCTGTGGGGCTACGGCTCGCCCGAGGAGCTCGCCGGGGCCGACGCGATCGTGCGCACGCCCGCGGAACTCGCCGCGCTGCTGGCGCAGACGTAGGCGCCCGCGTTACCCGGGCAGCGGCCGGTCGAGGTCGGGCCACGCATAGGTCGCGCCGTTCCTCACGTTGCCCAGCACGATCCGCTCGACGATCCGCAGCGCCGCGTCCTCGGCGGTCGCGAGCCGGCCGCTCGCCTTGAAATCGCGGAACATCGCGACGCCCGGCAGCGTGCGCTCGTCCTGCGCGCGCATCACCGTCTGCATGTCGGTGTCGATCACGCCCGGACGCAGCGAGACCGCGCGGAACGTCGCGTCGCGCACCTCCGCCGCCAGCACCTTCGTCAGCATCTCGAGTCCTGCCTTCGCTGCGCAGTAGAGGCTCTCGCCGGCGATCGCCGAGTGCGCGGCGCCCGACGACACGTTGACGATGCGGCGCTCGACCGCCGAATCGGCGAACGCGCGCAGGAACAGCGCCGAAAGCGCGACCGGTGCCGCCAGATTGACCGCGAGCGAGCGGGCGATGCCGGTGCCGTCGTGCATCGCCACCAGGCCCACCGGCTCGACCGTCGCGGCGTTGTTCACGAGACAGACCGACCGGGGCGCCAGGCCCGCGATCGCACCGAACGCCGGCG
>JAKLIE010000082.1 GCA_022709775.1 Pseudomonadota bacterium | reverse complement strand
ACGTGCTGCTCGAGCTCGCCGAGCAGGCGACTTCGCCCGGCACGACCGCCTCGCCGGGCTGGGTCAGGGTGAAGCACCGCGACGGCGCGGTCGGATTCGTTCGCGTTTCGCAGATATTCGGACTCTAGGCGTGCCTCCCGACGCGCGCTGCGCGCGCCTCCCCCCGTCGGAGGTCGCGTGCGCGACGGGGCCCGAGCCGCGTTCGCCCGGGAATCGGCGCGCACGAACGCGATCCCCGCGGCGGCCGGCGCGCCGCCTGCGCGCCCGGCACCGTCCGGCCGGGGAGTCCCGCGGTGTACGGCACTCTCGGGTCGCCGGACATAGATGATCGACGGGCGCGCCAGGATCGCCGTCGTCGGCGCCGGGGCGTGGGGGACCGCGCTCGCCTGCCACCTGGCCTCGCGCGCGCACGCGAACCCGCAGGTCGTGCTGATCGCCCGGTCGGCCGATCGCGCCGCCGAGATCCTGCGCGACCGGCGCAACGATCGCTACCTGCCCGGAGTGCCGCTGCCCGACGGTCTCGCCGTCGACTGTCTGCCCGCCGCCGCCGCCGCCGCGGACCTCGTGGTCGCGGCAACGCCGGTCGGCGCGCTCGACGGCGTCGTGGATGCGCTGGAAGCGGCGGGCGTGTGCGCGCCGCTGGTGTGGCTGTCCAAGGGATTCGTCGCGGCGCGAGGGGAGCCCGCCGGCGTGGCCCTCGCGCACCGGCGCATCGCGCCGCGCTGGCGCGCGCCGGTCGGCGTCGTCTCGGGCCCGAGCTTCGCGGGCGAAGTCGCGCGCGGCCTTCCGACGGCGCTCGTCGCCGCGGCGACGGAACCCGGCGTCGCGGAACGCGTGGCGGCGCTCCTGCGCGGCGACACGCTGCGCGTCTACGGCTCCGACGATCTGGTGGGCGTCGAGGTCGGCGGCGCCGTGAAGAACGTGCTGGCGATCGCCGCCGGACTCTCCGACGGACTCGCGTACGGCCACAACGCGCGCGCGGCACTGATCACGCGCGGGCTGGCCGAGATCTCGCGGCTCGCCGTCGTCGAGGGCGGACGGCGGGAGACGCTGATGGGACTCGCGGGACTGGGCGATCTCGTGCTGACGTGCACCGGCGACGCCTCGCGCAACCGCCAGGTCGGGCTCGGGCTGGCACAGGGGCGGAGCCTCGACGCGGTCCTCGCGTCGCTCGGGCACGTGGCCGAAGGCGTCCATGCGGCGCGCGCGGCCCGTGCGCTCGCGCGACATCACGGCATCGAGATGCCGATCACCGAGGCGATCGCACGCGTGCTCGACGAAGGGCTGCCGGTGCGCGAAGCGGTCGAGGGACTGCTGCGCCGGGAGCCGCGCGCGGAGGCGGGCTAGCTAGCCCTTCCCGGACTCCCTGAACCCGTTCTGCCGCCACGCCTCGTAGACCGCCACCGCCACGGCATTCGACAGGTTGAGGCTGCGCATGCCGTCGCGCATCGGAATGCGCAGCCGTCGTTCGACCGGAAACGTGTCGAGCACCTCGTCCGGCAGTCCCGCGGATTCGCGGCCGAACACGAGCACGTCGCCCTCCGCGAACGCCGCCTGGTAGAGCGATCGCGTCGCCTTCGTCGTGAACGCGAACCAGCGCCGGGGCTCGGGACGGTCGAGCGCCGCGCGGCACGTCGCGTAGTCGCGATGGACGCGGACGCGCGCGTACTCGTGGTAGTCGAGGCCGGCGCGCCTGAGCTCGCGATCGCCGAGCGTGAAGCCCAGCGGCTCGACGAGATGGAGGTCGGCCGCCGTGTTCGCCGCGAGCCGGATCACGTTGCCGGTGTTGGGCGGTATCTCCGGATGCACGAGCACGATCGCGAACATCGGTCAGCCCCGGGCGGGCAGCGTGCGCGCGACGACCCACACCTCGACGCGCGCGGCCCCGCCCCTGCGGATCGCGGCCGCGGCCGCGGCGGCGGTCGCGCCGCTCGTCATCACGTCGTCGACGAGCGCGATGCGCCTGCCGGTGAACGAGCGGGACGTCGCGAACGCGCCGCGCACGTTGCGCACGCGCTCGCGCCAGGGCAGCGCGGCCTGCGGCACCGCGTGGCGCGATCGCTCCAGGCCTCCCTCGAGGGGCAGGCCGGTCGCGCGCGCGACGGCGCGGGCGATCTCGCGCGCCTGGTTGTACCCGCGCTGGCGCTGGCGCGCGGCGGCGAGCGGCATCGGCACGATCGCGTCGACGCGCGAGGGCGCGCCGGCGCCCGCGACGGCGTCCGCGAGCTGGCCCCCGAGCGCCGAGGCCAGCGGCAGGTCGGCGCCGTACTTGAGCCGCTGCACGAGGCGGTCGAGCGGGAACGCGTAGAGCCCGGCGGCGACCGCCGCATCCCAGGCCGGTGGATGGACGAGGCAGCGTCCGCAGGCTACTCCGGCGGGCGACGGCAGCGCGCAGCGCGGACACGCCTGCGGACGCGTTGCGATGGCGTCGAGGCAGGCGTCGCACAGGCACGCTTCCCCGCAGGCGCACGCGCACAGCGCGCAGCGCTGCGGCAGCGCGACCGCGACCGCGGCACGCACGCCTGCCGATGCGGCGGCGTGCCACTTGTAAAGCGTTGCGTTCGCGGAATTTGACAAGCGCACCGGGGGCCCTCGACACTCGCCGCGATTGTAGAGGCGTCGCGCCGTGCGCGGCGATCCGACGTTCGACCGAACCCGCTCCCGATGCTCGACGAACCGACTTCCATCCTGTCTCCCGGCCAGCGCACCCGGGAGCCCGCGGGCGATGGCCATCCGCGCTCGCCGCGCTGGACCCCCGACGACGTGCTCGGTCTGTTCGAGCTGCCGTTCGCCGATCTGCTCTTCCGGGCCCAGCAGGTCCACCGTGCGCATCACGACGCGAACGCGGTGCAGCTCTCGACGCTCCTGTCGATCAAGACCGGCGGCTGCTCCGAGGACTGCGGCTACTGCCCGCAGGCGGCGAGGTACCACACCGGGGTCGACAGCGAGGCGATGCTCGGGCTCGGCGCCGTGCTCGACGCGGCGCGCGCCGCGAAGGATGCCGGCGCGACGCGCTTCTGCATGGGCGCGGCGTGGCGCGGGCCGAAGGAACGCGATCTCGCGCCGGTGCTCGACATGGTGCGCGGCGTGAAGGCTCTCGGCCTCGAGACCTGCTGCACGCTCGGGATGCTGAAGGACGGTCAGGCGGAGGCGCTCGCGGAGGCCGGGCTCGACTACTACAACCACAACCTCGACACGTCCGCCGGGTTCTACGGCGAGATCGTGACGACGCGCGGGCACGGCGACAGGCTCGACACGCTCGGGCGCGTGCGCGGCGCCGGGATCCACGTCTGCTGCGGCGGCATCGTCGGGATGGGCGAGTCGCGCCGCGAGCGCGCCGCGCTGATCGCCGAGCTCGCGAGCCTCGATCCGCCGCCCGAATCGGTGCCGATCAACCACCTGGTGCAGGTCGAGGGCACGCCGCTGCACGCGAAGCTCCACGGCGAGCGAGCGATCGACCCGCTCGAATTCGTGCGCACGATCGCCGCGGCGCGCATCTCGATGCCGTCGTCGATGGTGCGGCTGTCCGCCGGGCGGCGCGAACTGGGGGAGGCGGTGCAGGCGCTGTGCTTCCTCGCCGGCGCGAACTCGGTCTTCTACGGCGACCGCCTGCTCGTCACCGGCAACCCCGACGTCGAGGCCGACCGGGCGCTGTTCGAGAAGCTCGGGCTCGAGCCCGCGTAGCGCCCGGGCCGCCCCGGGCGCGCCCCTCCGGATGTCCGACCCGCTGATCGACTCGCTCGAACGGTCGCTCGCCGCGCGCGAAGCGGCGGGGCTCGGGCGCCGCCGGCGCGTCGTCGAGTCCCGCGCGGGGCCGCGGGTCGTCGTCGACGGGCGCGAGCTCGTCGCGTTCGCGAGCAACGACTACCTCGGACTCGCCGGCGAGCCCTCGCTCGCCGAGGCGGCCGGGGAGGCGGCGCGCCGCTGGGGCGTCGGATCGACGGCCTCGCACCTCGTCTGCGGTCACTACGCGCCGCACGAGGCGCTCGAGCGCGAGATCGCCGACTGGGTCGCCCCGTGCGCCGGCGCGAGGGCCGTCACGTTCTCGACCGGCTACCTCGCGAACCTCGCGATCGTCTCGGCGCTCGCCGACCGCGAGACCGAGGTGTTCGCCGACCGGCTGAACCACGCATGTCTCAACGACGGCGCGCTGCTCGCGCGCTCGCCTCTCGTCCGGTATGCGCACGGCGACGCCGAAGCGCTCGCGGCGCGGCTCGGGTCGTCGGGCGCGCCCCGCAAGCTGATCGCGACCGACGCGGTGTTCAGCATGGACGGTGACATTGCGCCGCTTGCCGAGCTCGTGGCGCTCGCCCAGGCGCACGACGCGTGGCTCGTCGTCGACGACGCGCACGGTTTCGGCGTGCTGGGCGGTGGCCGGGGCACTCTCGCGGAGCTCGGCCTCGCCTCGCCGCGCATCGTGCTCATGGGGACGCTCGGCAAGGCGGCGGGAGTGGCGGGCGCGTTCGTCGCCGCGCATCCGGCGGTCGTCGAGACGATCCTGCAGACGGCGCGGCCGTACCTGTTCACGACGGCGGCGCCACCGATGCTGGCGGAGACGCTGCGCGCGAGCCTCGCGCTCGTCCGTGCCGGCGAGTGGCGCCGCGAGCGGCTCGCGCGGCACGTCGCCCGGTTCCGCGCCGGCGCGGCGGACCTGCCGTGGCGCATCGGCGACTCGCGCACGCCGATCCAGCCGCTCGTCGTCGGCGATGCGCTCGAGGCGACTCGTCTCTCGCAGGCTCTCGAGCGGCGCGGCGTGTTCGTGCCGGCGATCCGGCCGCCGACGGTGCCGGAGGGAACGTCGCGGCTTCGCGTCTCGTTCTCGGCGGCGCACGAGGACGACGACGTCGATGCGCTGCTGCGCGCGCTCGCGGGAGCGGCGCGGGAAGCGCGATGAGCGCTCCCGGCATCCCGGCGACCGCGAGGCCGGCGGTCCACGTCGAGTCCGTCGGCGCCGGTCCGCCGCTCGTGCTGCTCCACGGCTGGGGCCTGCACGCGGGGTTGTTCTCGCCGCTGCTGCCCGCGCTCGCCCGCCGCTTCCGCGTCCACGCGGTCGACCTGCCCGGACACGGCCGCAGCGCGCCGGTCGCGCCCTGCACGCTCGACGCGATGGTCGACGCGGTCGCCGGCGCGCTCGCGGACGGGACCGGTCCTCTCGGGGTGCTGGGCTGGTCGCTCGGCGGGCTCGTCGCGATGCGCTGGGCGGCGCGCGATCCCGAGCGCGTCTCGCGGCTCGTTCTCGTCGCCACGTCGCCACGCTTCGTGGCCGGACCGGACTGGCCGCACGCGATGGCGGCCGCGACGCTCGCGCGCTTCGGCGACGAGCTCGAGGTGGCGTGGCGGCCCGCGCTGCAGCGCTTCCTCACGCTGCAGGTCCACGGCAGCGAGGAGGGGAGAAGCACGCTCGCGCTGATGCGTCACCATCTCCATGCGCGCGGCGATCCGTCGCCCGGCGCGCTGCGCGACGCGCTCGAGGTGCTCGCGTCGACCGACCTGCGCGACGAGGCGCGAGGCATCCGCCCGTCCGCGCTGGTGATCGCCGGCGGGCGCGACACGCTCGCCCCGGCCGCCGCCGGCGAGTGGCTGGCGCACGCGTTGCCGCGCGCGACGTACGTCCGCATCGGGGGCGCGGCGCATGCGCCGTTCCTGTCGCACCGCGCGGCGTTCGACCGCGCGCTCGAGGGATTCCTCGATGCCCGCTGAACCGCGCTTCCCGGCGCCGGACCCGCGCGACGTCGATCCGCACGCGGTGCGGCGGTCGTTCGGCCGCGCGGCGGCGACCTACGACGGGGCCGCGGTGCTCCAGCGCGAGGTCGGCGCGCGGCTCGCCGAGCGGCTCGACGTCGTGAAGCTCGTCCCCGCCACGATCCTCGACGCCGGCAGCGGGACGGGCGAGGCGATCGGCGAGCTCGCGGCGCGCTATCCTTCGGCGCGCGTGGTCGCGCTCGATGCCGCGCTGCCGATGCTGCAGCAGGCGCGCGCGCGGTCGATGCGCGGCCGTTCGCTGCTCGCGCGTCTGCTCGGACCGTTCGGGCGCGGCGGCGCGTCCGCGCCCGCGTTCGTCTGCGCGGATGCGACGTCGCTTCCGCTGCCCGGCGTGTGCGTCGAGCTCGTGTGGTCGAACCTCATGCTCCAGTGGGTGAACGACCAGCCGCGCGCGTTCGCCGAGTTCCGGCGCGTGCTGAAGGTCGGCGGGCTCCTCACGTTCACGACGTTCGGGCCCGATACGCTGAAGGAGCTCGCGCGGGCGTTCTCGCGCGTCGACGGCCACACGCACGTCGGCCGCTTCGTCGACATGCACGACCTGGGCGACATGCTGGTGCAGTCGGGATTCGCCGATCCGGTGATGGACATGGAGCTGATCACCGTGACCTATCCGTCGCCGGACGCGCTGCTCGCCGAGCTCAAGTCCATCGGCGCGACCAACCAGACGCGCGGCCGTCCGCGCGGCCTCACCGGCCGCGGCCGACGTGCGGCGCTCGAGGCCGCGCTCCTGGCGCTGGCGCGGGACGGGCGCATTCCCGCGACGTTCGAGGTCGTCTACGGACATGCGTGGAAGGGCGAGCCGAAGCGGACGCAGGACGGATTGCCGATCGTGAAGGTCGAGCGGCGGCATCGAGGCTAGCCCGGCGTCTCTCGTCCCATGTCCCGAAGCCTCTTCGTCACCGGCACCGACACCGGCATCGGCAAGACCGTCGCCGCCGTCGCGATCCTGCGCTCGCTCGTCGCGTCGGGCCGGCGCGCGGTCGGCATGAAGCCGGTCTCCGCGGGCATCGACGAGGGCACGCAGGTCAACGCCGACGTCGCGGCCATGGATGCCGCGGGCAACGTCGCCGCGCCGCTCGCCGAGCGCAACCCGTACGCGTTCGGGCCGCCGATCGCGCCCCACGTCGCCGCGGCGCGGGCAGGCGTCGCGATCGACCTCGAGCGCATCGCGGACGCGTACGCGCGCCTCGCCGCGCGTGCCGACGCCGTCGTCGTCGAGGGGGCCGGAGGGCCGCTGGTCCCGATCGACGCGCGGCGCGACATGCTCGACATCGCGCAGCGCCTTCGCGTGCCGGTCGTGCTGGTGGTCGGCGTGCGGCTCGGGTGCCTCAACCATGCGCTCGCGGCGGAGCTCGCGATACGCTCGCGCGGCCTCGAGCTCGCCGGATGGATCGCCAACCGGATCGACCCCGCCATGGAGGCCGCCGACGACACGCTGGCCGCG
>JAKLIE010000081.1 GCA_022709775.1 Pseudomonadota bacterium | reverse complement strand
GCCATCGATCCGCGCCACTTCGGACTGCTGGTGTCCGCCTACACGTTCGCGGCCGCCGCGAGCGGTCTCCTGTCGGTGTTCGTGATCGACCGCTACGACCGCCGGCACGCGCTCCTCTCGCTCTACGGGGGCTTCGTGCTAGCGACCGCGCTGTGCGGGCTCGCGCCCGGCTACGAGGCGCTCCTCGCGGCGCGCATCCTCGCGGGCGTCTTCGGCGGGGTGCTGGGCGCCCAGATCCTCGCGATCGTCGCGGACACCGTGCCCTATGCGCGCCGCGCGCGCGCCAACGCGCTGGTCGCGAGCGCGTTCTCGCTGGCGGCGATCATCGGCGTCCCGGCCGGCCTGTGGATCGCGACGCACGCCAGCTGGCGCGCGCCGTTCCTGGCGGTCGCGGCGGTCTCGGTTGCGGTCGGCCTCGTGGCGTCCTGGCTGATCCCGCCGGTCGCCGGACACGTCGCGCACGGGCGGTCGCGCCGCCCGATCGAGCGCGTGCACGCGATCGTGAGGGAAGGCAACCACTGGCGCGCGTTCGCGTTCATGCTGGCGCTGATGCTCGCGGGCTTCACGGTGATCCCGTTCGTCGCGGCCTACGCGGTCGCCAACGTCGGCCTGCTCGAATCCGAGCTCCCGGCGATGTACGCGGTCGGCGGCGTCGCGACGCTCGTCACCGCCCAGGTGATCGGCCGCCTGGCGGACCGGTTCGGGAAGAAGCGGGTCTACGCCTGCGTCGCGGTGGCGTCGATCGCGCCGATCCTCGCGGTCACGCACATGCCGCGCGCCTCGCTCGCATGGTTCCTCCCGGTGTCGACGCTGTTCTTCATCCTGGTGCCGGGCCGCTTCGGCCCCGCGATGGCGCTGATCTCGGGCAGCGCGCAGCCCCGCGTGCGCGGCGCGTTCATGAGCTTCAACTCGGCCGTCCAGCAACTCGGTGCGGGCCTGGCGGCGCTGGCGGCCGGCACGATCGTGGGCCGTGCGTCGGACGGCTCGCTCGCCGGCTACGGATGGGTCGGCTGGCTCGCCGTCGCGTTCACGCTCGCCTCGGTCGTGCTCGCATACCGAATCCGGGTCGTGGATTCCGGCGCCGGCGGAGGGCGTCCGGTCGAGTGAGCGCCGGCGTTCGTCGCCGTCGGGCGGGGGAGTACCATCGGGCGAGCCGGCCCCGTGCCGCCTCTACCCGCCCGATGATCATCCCGTCGCTCCTCGACACCGACCTGTACAAGTTCACGATGATGCAGGTCGTGCTCCACCACTTCCCGGGTGCGCACGTCGAATACCGGTTCAAGTGCCGCAGCGAGGGCGTCGACCTCGTGCCGTTCATCCCGGAGATCGAGCGCGAGATCGCCGAGCTGTGCTCGCTGCGATTCACGCGGGACGAGCTCGACTACCTGCGTCGCCTCCGGTTCATGAAGAGCGACTTCGTCGACCTGCTGGGTCTGTTCCAGATGGACCAGCGCTTCGTGCGCGTGCGGCCGATCGCGGGCCGCCGCGGCGAGATCGACATCGCGATCAAGGGCCCCTGGCTCCACACGATCATGTTCGAGGTGCCGATCCTCGCGATCGTGTCGGAGCTGTGGAACCGGCGCGCCTACCCGGCGACCGACTTCGCGGAGGGCCGGCGCCGGCTCGGGGCCAAGGTCGCGCAGATCAACGCGGTGGCGGACCCCGACTTCCGGATCGCCGACTACGGGACGCGGCGGCGGCACGGCCGTGCCTGGCAGGAGGAGGTCGTCGCGACGCTCAAGTCCGGTATCGGGCCGAAGTTCGTGGGGACGAGCAACGTCGACCTCGCGCGGCGGCACGAGCTCACGCCGCTGGGCACGATGGCGCACGAGTACCTGCAGGCATGCCAGGCGGCGGGCCCGCGGCTGCGCGACTCGCAGCGGTTCGCGTTCGACACGTGGGCGAAGGAGTACCGCGGCGACCTCGGGATCGCGCTCTCCGACGTGTGCGGCATGGACGCGTTCCTGCGCGACTTCGACCTGTTCTTCTGCAAGCTGTTCGACGGCGTGCGCCACGACTCGGGCGACCCGTTCGAGTGGGGCGAGAAGCTGATCGCCCACTACCGCGCGATGCGCATCGACCCGAAGAGCAAGGTGATGGTGTTCTCCGACCAGCTCGACGTGCCGCTCGCGATCCGGCTGTTCGAGCATTTCCGCGGGCGCAGCCAGGTGGCGTTCGGCATCGGTACCAACCTGACGAACGACGTCGGTCATCCCGCGCTCTCGATCGTGATCAAGATGACCCGGTGCAACGGCCAGCCGGTCGCGAAGATCAGCGACGAGCCGTCGAAGTCGATGGACTACGATCCGTCCTACGTCGCCTACCTGCGCGAGGTGTTCCAGGTGCCCGTCCCGTCCGCCGTGCCCGCGCCGCCCGGGGGGGCGGACGCCGCGCGGGCCGGCGCGGGCTGAGCCTCTTGCGTCTCCCGCCGCGCCGTGGCATCGTGCGCGCCGCATGAAGACCCGAATCCCGATGAAGTCGCTCTCCGTCACGCTCGCAGCGGCGCTCGCCGTCATGATGGTTCCCGGATGCTCGACGGTCGAGCCGGCATCCGCGCCCGCTACGGCGGCCGGCAAGGCGGAGTCCGCGGCGAAGGTCTTCCGCGGTTCGATCGTCTACCGCGAGAAGGTCACGCTTCCGGCCGACGCGGAGCTCGTCGTCCAGCTCATGGACGTGACGCGGCTGGAGCAGCCGGTCCTGAACGCCGAAACGAAGGTCAGGACCGACGGGCGGCAGGTTCCGATCCCGTTCGCGCTGGCCGTCGATCCCGCGAAGCTCACCGGAGACCTCCACGCGCTGCGTGCGACCATCCGGTTCGGCGGCAAGACGCAGTTCGTCACCGGCGCGCGCGTCATGGTCGACCCGGCCGCGCCGCCGCAGTCGCTCGTGATGGCCGTGGTCGCCGGCGAGGTCGAGCCGTCGATGGCCGATTCGTCGGCGCCGTCCTTCGGACCCGGCCGCGGACCGCCGCCGGGAAAGGGTCCGCCGGGGAAGGGGCCGCCGGGCGGCCAGGTACCTCCGAGGCGCTGAACGTCCCCGTCACGACGCTCCCGCCGCAGGACGCCGGCGCGCACCGTCGCGACGCGGACGTGACGTCATCGATCGACGGCGTGCCGTGCAAGGGCTTCCGGAACCCCCTGGAAGCCCGCGTGCGCCGCACCGCGGCCGACACCGCGTGTAGAGTTCGCGGATGTCCACGCCGATGACCGGCTCCCGTCCGGGCGCCTTCCGCGATCCCGCAGGGGGCGAGGATCGACGACTGCGGCTCGACGACATCCTCAAGCTGATGGCCGCGGACGGTCTCGTTCCGCGGGCCGAGGCGGAGCGCCTCGCCCGGACGCGCACGCGACAGTACGACCATCCGCTCGGGCTCGTCGCCGCGCAGCACTGGAAGTCGGCGAAGGCGCCTCATCCGGCGATGACGCTGGATTGGCTGGTCGAGTGGCTCGCCGCGAAGCTCGGCGTGCGCTGCATGCACATCGATCCGCTCAGGATCGACCTGGCCGCGGTCACGCAGACGATGTCGAACGCGTACGCCGAGCGCTTCCGGATCCTGCCGGTCGCCGTGACGCCGACGAAGCTCACCGTCGCGACGGGCGAGCCGTTCGTCAGCTCCTGGGCGAAGGAGCTCGGCGCGATCCTGAAGCTCGACGTCGAGCTGGTGTTCGCCAATCCGGACGACATCAAGCGCTACCTGGGCGAGTTCTACAACCTCGCGCGCTCGATGAAGAAGGCGTCCGCGGCGCAGCCCGGGCAGGCGTCGCTCGCCCGGAACTTCGAACAGCTGGTCGAGCTCGGGAAGCGCGGCACGCTCGACGCGAACGACAGCCACGTCGTCCACATCACCGACTGGCTCTGGCAGTACGCGTTCGAGCAGCGCGCCTCCGACATCCACATCGAGCCGCGGCGCGACGTGGGACAGGTGCGGTTCCGCATCGACGGCGTGCTCCACCAGGTCTACGCGATTCCGACGCCCGTGCTGCTCGCGATGACCTCGCGCATCAAGCTCCTCGCGCGCATGGAGATCGTCGAGAAGCGCCGGCCCCAGGACGGCCGCATCAAGACCGTCGCGCCCGACGGCCAGGAAGTCGAGCTCCGCATCGCGACGATGCCCACCGCCTTCGGCGAGAAGATCGTGATGCGCATCTTCACGCCCGAGGTGCTGGTCCGCGACTTCACCGACCTGGGGTTCACTCCGGACGATCGCGCGCACTGGGAGCAGATGGTGCGCGAGCCGCACGGCATCGTCCTCGTGACCGGGCCCACCGGCTCGGGCAAGACGACGACGCTCTACTCGACGCTGCGCCAGCTCGCGACGCCGGAGGTGAACGTCTGCACGGTCGAGGATCCGATCGAGATGATCGAGCCGGCGCTGAACCAGATGCAGGTCCAGACGTCGATCGGCGTCGACTTCGCGAGCGGCGTGCGCACGCTGCTGCGGCAGGATCCGGACATCATCATGGTCGGCGAGATCCGCGACCGCGACACCGCCGACATGGCGGTGCAGGCGGCGCTCACCGGCCACCTCGTGTTCTCGACGCTGCACACGAACGACGCGCCGACCGCCGTGACGCGCCTGCTCGACCTCGGCGTGCCGGCCTACCTGATCAACTCGACGCTGCTCGGCGTGATGGCGCAGCGCCTGGTACGAACGCTGTGCCCGCACTGCAAGAACGCGGGGGAGCCGCCGGAGGAGGACGTCTGGCGGATGCTCACGTCGCCGTGGCGGTCCGAGCGCCCCGCGACCGGGTGGATGGATCCGGTCGGCTGCGTCGAGTGCCGGATGACCGGCTACCTGGGCCGCATCGGCCTCTACGAGATCATGCTGATGACGCCTTCGATCAGGAAGCTCGTCGACGAGCACGCCGACGACGCGCGCGTCCGCGAGCAGGCGTACAAGGACGGCATGCGGCCGCTGCGCGTGTCCGGCGCGGTCAAGGTCGCGGCGGGCCTGACCACCGCGGAGGAAGTGATGAAGGTCGCCCCGCTGGGTTGATGCGCGGGCGCTCCGCCGCGTTCCCGTCGGCGGATGCCGCGGCCTCGCCGCGCATTCCAGGAGCGCATCCTGAAGATCGAGTTCGAGCCGCTCTCCCACCTGCCTTCGCTCGCGTGGTGCGCCCGCGCGCGTCCCGGCCAGCCGGTGCGCGTGCGCCACGGCGGCGGTGTCGCGACGCGCGATGACGGATTCGTCGAGGGCGCCTGGGACGGCGATTTCGGGGCGTTCGACTTCGACCGGGCCGACGCCCTCGCAGGGTCGGGGGCGCGCGTGCGCGGCGATGCGCTGGTGTTCGCCGCCCCGTTCCATCCGCTCGAGCGCCTGTTCGTGCTGCGCGACGGCGGCGGTATCCGCGTGTCGAACTCGCTCGCGTTCCTGCTCGCGGACGCCGGCGACGGACTCGACCACTCGCATCCCGGCTACTTCTTCGACTTCGTCGGCCACGTGCGGCGGGGCATCGCCGCGGCCCCGACCCTCCTGCGGACGGCGTCCGGCAGGCGTGTCGAGATCCATTCGTGCTGCAATCTGCGGCTTCGCGCCGACGCGACGCTCGAACGCGTCGACCGTCCACCCGGCGATCCGCCATCCTGCTACGCGGATTACGTCGACCGGTTGCTGGCGACGACCCGGCGGCTCGCGGCCAACGCCGCCGACCCGCATCGCGCCGCGACCTACCGCCTCGTCGCGGCATGCTCCCGCGGATACGATTCGACGGCGTCCGCGACGATCGCGAGCCGCGCGGGCTGCCGCGAGGGCGTGACGTTCGTCCGAAGCGCGGGACCCTCCGGGCATCCGCTCGTCGGGGTCCGGGAGAGGATCGACGACGACAGCGGCGCAGACACGCTGCGCGCGCTCGGGTTGCGCGTCGCCGAGTTCGACCGCCGCGCGCTCGCGAGCGTGCCCGGTCACCCGCGCGCCGAGTTCTACATCAGCAGTCCGGCGGCGATCACCGACGCCACGGCACGCATCATGGAGGACACGCTGCGGGGCAGCGTCTTCGTGTCAGGGCGGCATGGCGAGCGCTACTGGGGCCCGACGGCGAGGGGCTGCCGCACCGACCTCGCGGAGCGGGACGATTGCCACCTGTCGGGACAGGCGCTGGGCGAGTTCCGGCTGCGCACCGGCTTCGTCCATTTCCCGCTGCCCTACGTCGGCGCACGGCACGGTCCGGCGATCTTCCGCATCACCCGCTCGGCCGAGATGCGGCCCTGGACGCTCGGGCGCGGCTACTACGACAGGCCGATCCCGCGCCGGATCGCGGAGGAGGCCGGCGTGCCGCGCGAGGGTTTCGGGCAGCGCAAGCTTGGCGCGGGAATGGGCTCGCGCGAGCTCTCCGACGAGAGCGAGAGGGACTTCCAGGACTTCCTGCGATCCGAGGTGCCCGCCGCGGTAACGCGGCAACTCGATCCCCGACCTGTCGCCGAGCGTGTCGGGCTGCATCGCCGGCTGACCTACGTGCGCTCGATCTACTCGCACCTGCCGCTCGTGTCGGTCGCGCTCGACGGCTTGCGCACGGATCGCCTGCACATGATGTGGCGCTCGACCTCGCTGTACCACTTCCACTGGGGCTGCGCGAAGACGATGCGTCGGTACCGGACCGGCTGAATCCCGGCCGGCGCGCGTCGAGGCGTGGCGCGCGCGCCGCGTCGTCGACGCGGCCGCGGGCTTGACGACCGCGGGAACAGTGACGAAAGTCCCGGCACAGGCGCGACGCCGATCGTCCGGTTCGCCGGCGGCCGCGACCGCCACACCAGACGCGCGGTGCGCCGAAGCGGGATTCGAGGAGAAGGCATGGGCAACACCGACAAGGAACCTGCGCGCCGGCGCGGGGTGACCGGCGTCCACTCGCTGCAGCGGTTCGTCGTGAGTGTTCCGTCGCTCGACGAAGCCGGGCGCTTCTACCGGGCGTTCGGCCTCGACGTCCGCCGGAGCGGGCAGTCGCTCGAGCTGCGGGCGTACGGCAATCCGCATTGCTGGGGCGTGGTCCACGCCAACGACGAGCCGAAGCGCCTGCAGTTCCTGACGTTCGGCATCTTTCCCGAGGACGTCGATGCATTCGCGGCGCGGATCGCGAAGCACGGCGCGGGGCGCGAGCCGCATCCGCTCGGCGGACGCGACGGGCTCTGGCTCGCCGATGCCGACGGCGTCGCGGTCCAGCTCGTCGTCGCGCCCAACGTCAGCCCGCCGGCCAAGCCCGCGCCCGCGGCTCCCGCCC
>JAKLIE010000080.1 GCA_022709775.1 Pseudomonadota bacterium | reverse complement strand
GATCGCGGACGGCGCCAGATCCTGGCCTGGGGCGCCGCGATGGCGGGCGTCACGCTCGCGCCGGGCGTCACGCTGTTCGACCTCGCGCACGGCCGCGCGCCGGCCGAGCCCGCATCGTCGACGGTCCGCTGGGGGATGCTCGTCGACCTCAACAGGTGCGCTTCCGACTGCGACGCCTGCGTCACCGCGTGCGACAGGGAGAACGGGCTGCCCGCCGGGAAGACGGCCACCTCGGCGCAGTGGATCCGCAAGGTCGAGTTGAAGGACATGCGCGGCCGGGTTCGGTCGGTGCCGATGATGTGCCAGCACTGCGCCGAGCCACCCTGCGTCGACGTGTGCCCGACCGGCGCATCGTTCAAGCGGGCCGACGGCATCGTGCTGGTCGACCGCCACACCTGCATCGGCTGCCGCTACTGCATGATGGCGTGCCCGTACAAGGCGCGGTCGTTCGTGCACGAACCCACCACCGGGCAGCGTCCCGAGGTGCCGCGCGGCAAGGGCTGCGTCGAGTCGTGCACGCTGTGCGTCCACCGGATCGACCGCGGCGGGATTCCGGCGTGCGTCGAGGCCTGCGAGGCCACGGGCCACAAAGCGATCCTGTTCGGCAACCTGAACGACCCGGAGAGCGAGATCGCGAAACGCGTCGCCTCGTACGCCACCTCGGCGGTGCGTGCGGACCTGAAGCTCGACCCGGGCGTCCGCTACATCGGACTGTGACGGCGGCGACGCGATGAGCAGGGAAACGTACTCCCGCCTCGAGACCCGCGGCTTCTGGGCGCTGGCGGCGGCCGGCGCCGCGGTCGCGCTCGCCGGCTTCCTCGCGGCGCACGCGATGGAGACGTCCGGCCACATCGTCACCGGGATGAACAACCAGGTGGTCTGGGGCATCCCGCACGTGTTCGCGATCTTCATGATCGTCGCCGCGTCGGGCGTGCTCAACGTCGCCTCGATCGGCTCGGTGTTCGGCCACACGGTCTACAAGGCCCGCGCGCCGCTCTCGGGCCTGCTCTGCCTCGCGCTCCTCGCGGGCGGCCTGTTCGTGCTGATGCTCGACCTCGGGCGGCCGGAGCGCGTCGTCGTCGCCGCCACGCACTACAACTTCCGCTCGGTGTTCGCGTGGAACGTGTTCCTCTACTCGGGCATGTTCGCGATCGTCGCCGTCTACCTGTGGACGCTGATGGAGCGCCGGATGGCGCCGTGGTCGAAACCGGCGGGATTCGCGGCGTTCGCCTGGCGCATCGTCCTGACCTCCGGCACCGGCTCGATCTTCGCGTTCCTGGTCGCCCGGCAGGCCTACGGCACCGCGCTGCTGATCCCGATGTTCCTCGCGATGTCGTTCGCGTGGGGGCTCGCGGTGTTCCTGGTCGTCCAGTCGACGATGTACGCGTGGAACGGCCTCGTGCTGCCGCCGGAGATCGCCCGCCGCATGCGCAACCTGCTCGGCCTGTTCGTCGTGACCGTCGGCTTCCTCGTCGCGGCCTGCCACCTGGTGAACGGCTATTTCGCGAAGAACCTCGCGTTCGAGCGCTTCATCCTCGTCGACGGCGGCGTGTACCCGGCGCTGTTCTGGGGCCTCTACGTCGTCGCCGGCAGCCTCGTGCCGCTCGCGCTGATCTGGCGCCCGGGGAGCACGGCGCGCGACACCGTCGTCGCGGCGCTGCTCGTGATCGCCGGCGCGTTCGCGCTGCTCTACGTGTTCATCGTCGGCGGCCAGGCGTGGCCTCTCGACATCTTCCCCGGCTACGCGACGTCGAGCACGTTCGGCGACGGCGCGATCGCGTCCTACGCGCCGAGCGCGCCCGAGATCCTGCTGGGCGCCGGCGGCCTCGCCGTCGCGTTCCTGATCACCGTCGTCGGCGTGCGGGCGCTCCGGTTCCTGCCGCAGGACGACCTTCACGCGGCGCCGGCAGCGGCGCCCGCCGCCCGGTGAGCCCGGGCACCGCACCGGCGGCAGGCCAGGGGGAGGGCTCGTGACCCCTCCCCTGCGGTTCCTCGTCTCGGCGGCGCACAAGTCGTCGGGCAAGACCACGATCAGCATCGGCCTCGCCGCGGCGCTGACCGCCCGCGGCAGGTCCGTCCAGACGTTCAAGAAGGGCCCCGACTTCATCGATCCGATGTGGCTTACGGCGGCGAGCGGACGGCGCTGCCGCAACCTCGACCCGTGGCTCTCGCCCGACGACGAGATCGTCGCGACCTTCCGGCGCCACAGTGCGGGCGCCGACGTCGCGCTGGTCGAGGGAAACAAGGGACTCTACGACGGCCTCGCGCTCGACGGCAGCAACAGCAACGCGGCGCTCGCGAAGACGCTCGGGCTTCCCGTCGTACTGGTCCTCGACGCGCGCGGCATGACGCGGGGCATCGCGCCGCTCATCCTCGGCTACCAGGCGTTCGACCGCGACCTGTCGATCGTCGGCGTCGTCCTCAACAACCTCGGCGGCAGCCGCCACGAGGCGAAGCTCCGGATGGTGATCGAGCACTACACGGACGTCGCGGTCGTCGGCGCGGTCCACCACGATCCGCGGCTCACGATCGTCGAGCGTCACCTGGGCCTCATGCCGTCGAACGAGTCGGACGACGTGCCACGGCGCATCGCGGACCTCGGCGCCGCGATCGGCCGGCAGGTCGACCTCGACCTCCTGCTGTCGCGCATCGCCGTCGCGCCGCCCCTCCCCGCGCCGGCCGCGCCGACCGTCGTCACGCCGCCGCGCGCGCCCGTCGCGGACTCCGACATCAGGATCGGCGTCGCGCAGGACCGCGCGTTCGGGTTCTACTACCCGGACGACCTCGACGCGTTGCGCGCCGCGGGGGCAACGCTCGTGCGCCTCGACACGCTCGCGGACACGCACCTGCCCTCGGTCGACGCGCTGTTCATCGGCGGCGGCTTCCCCGAGCTCTATGCGCGGGAGCTCGAGGCGAACACCGCGCTGCGCGCGCGCATCCGCAGCGCGATCGACGCCGGGCTTCCGGTCTACGCCGAATGCGGCGGCCTCATGTACCTCGCGCGCTCGCTCACCGTCGCCGGACAGACCTCGCGGATGGTGGGCGCGATTCCGGGCGACGTCGTGATGCGCGAGCGCCCGGTCGGTCGGGGCTACGTCGTGCTCGAGGAGACCGATGCGTTCCCGTGGCCGTCCGGCGGCGGGGATCGCACGGTTCGCGCGCACGAGTTCCACTACGCGTCGCTCGAGAACCTCGCGCCCGACGTGCGCTGCGCCTACCGTGTGAAGCGCGGCCACGGCATCGACGGCGAGCGCGACGGCGTGGTCGTCGGCAACGTGCTCGCGTCGTTCGCGCACCTGCGCTCGACGCGCGAGCGCGACTGGGCGGCGCGCTTCGTCGAGTTCATCCGCGCGAGCGACTACCGGCAGCGCCGCGACGGCAACATCGTCTACCTCGCCCCGATGCGCGGACGCGAGGCACTGATCGTCTGAACCGCCGCGCCCGAGGCGCGTTTCGCCCCCCTCCCCGGAGAAACAATAGCCATGACCGTCGCCCGCGCCCACACCGATCACCACGTCGACGTCGGCGGCAAGCGCATCGCGATCGACAGCGAGGGCTACCTCCTCGACCGCTCGCAGTGGAGCCCCGAGTTCGCGCGCGCGCTCGCGAAGCGCGAAGGGCTCGAGCTCACGCCCGCGCACTGGGAGGTGATCGAGTACCTGCGCGACTACGAGGCCGAGCACGGCGTCCAGGCGCAGGTTCGTGTCATGATCAGGGAATTCACCGACCGGTGGGGCCCGGAGCGCGGCTCGAACCACCACCTGCACGACATGTTCCCGCGCGGCGGCCCGCAGAAGCAGGGCAACCGGCTCGCCGGCCTGCTGCGCACCAAGGGCGAGCACTAGGCATCGCCGGGTCCGGCGAGCACGGAGAAGAGAGCATGATAACCGTCACCCCCAGCGCCGCGCGGCAGATCCGCATCGCCGCGTCCCAATCCGATGCCGACGAGCTCGGCCTGCGGATCGCCGCGCGCCGCGGCGACGACGGGTCGCTGCACTACGCGATGGGCTTCGACGAGGCGCGCGACGGCGACGTCGTCGTCCCGTCCGAAGGCGTCGCGCTCGTCGTCGCCGGGTCGGACCGGGACCTGCTCGAAGGCATGACGCTCGACTTCGTCGAGTACGAGGCGGGCGACCACCGCTTCATCTTCATCAATCCGAACGACGCCGGCGCGCCCCCCGCGCCCGGCGCCGATGCCGAAGGATGCGGCAGCGGCGGCTGCGGCTGCAGCGATGGCGGTCGCTGAGCCGCGTCCCCGCGGCGCCGCGCGGAAGGATCTTCCGACCGCCGCGGATTTCGCGCGCGCAACGCTCGCGGCCACGCCCGCGCGGCGCGGCGCGCGAGGCGAGGTGTACCTCGTCGGCGCCGGGCCGGGCGACCCCGAGCTCCTGACGCTGCGCGCGCTGAAGCTGATGCAGCGCGCGGACGTCGCGCTCTACGACAACCTGATCTCGCCGGAGGTGCTCGCGCTCCTGCCGTCAGCGACCGAACTCATCTACGTGGGGAAGGAGCGCGCGAACCACACGATGCGGCAGGAGGAGATAAACGAGCTGATGGTGCGCCTCGCGAAGGAAGGCAGGCGCGTGCTGCGGCTCAAGGGCGGCGACCCGTTCGTCTTCGGACGCGGCGGCGAGGAGATCGACACGCTCTTCGCGCAGGGCGTCCGCTTCGAGGTCGTGCCGGGCATCACCGCGGCGCTGGGCGTCGCCGCTTACGCGGGCATCCCGCTCACCCATCGCGACCACGCGCAGGCGTGCACGTTCGTCACCGGCCATCTGAAGGACGGCACGATGGACCTCGACTGGACGGCGCTCGCGCGGCCGCGCCAGACGATCGTCGTCTACATGGGGCTCACCGCGCTCCCCGTGCTGTGCGAGCGTCTCGTCGAGCACGGGCTTCCGCCCGACACGCCGGCGGCGGTGGTACAGCAGGGGACCTCGCGCGCGCAGCGCGTCGTCACCGGCACGCTGTCGACGCTGGCAGGACGCGCGGCGCGCGCGCGGCTCAAGGCGCCGACGCTCATCATCGTCGGCAGCGTGGTGAAGCTCCGGGACCGGCTCGCCTGGTTCGGCAAGGAACCCCTGCGGAAGGGGCGCTCCGGCTAGGAAGGCGGCGTGGCGAAGAACCGGGCGACGCGGGGATCACGCAGGAGCGGCGCGTGCACCTGCCACACGGTGATCCCCGGCGGCGAGTTCGCCTCGAGGATGCTGTAGCCGTCGTCGGTGATCAGCATGTCCCAGCCGATCAGCGGGGCCTCGGGGAGGCAGCGGGCCGCATCCAGCACGCCCGCGAGCGCGCGCTCGAGACCGGGGATCGCCACGCCCTCGACCCTCTGGCCGGTGTCCGGGTGTCGCTCGTACTCGATCAGGCGCCCATCGCCGCCGAGCGTCACGGCACGCCCCAGCGATCCGCTCGCCCGATCGACCGGCGCGTTGAGCCCCCCGCGTCCCTGATGCCAGTTGTCGATCGATCCCGATCGACGCGATCCGAAGCGATGGGCCACGGCGGCGACGAACCAGCCATCCCCGTCGCCGATGGTCAGCACCCTCAGCGTATTGGCGGTGTCGGGATAGATGTTCGCCGCGTAGCCGGCCTGGTCCACGAAGGCCGTCACGATGTACCGGTCGAGCGTGGCCAGCAGAAGACGCACGTCCTCGTCGGAAGCCGGCCGCCGGTTCACCTGCCACGCCCGCGCTTCCCGACGCAGGAAGAAGACGCCTTCGCCGGCGCCGGACCAGTGGGGCCTCAGCACCAGCGGTCGCCCGCTCGCCGCCCAGGCCTCGATCGTCGACCTGCCGTCGTCCCCGACGTCGCCGGGCACGCGTGGGCCGATCGCGATTGGCCGGCCCTTGCGGAGGACGCCGAACACGTGCGGGTGGGGCAGGCCGTGGCCCGCGAGGATCTGGGACAGCACCAGCTTGTTGCCGACGATCGGATTGAAGAATCCGTTGTACCGGTAGCCCGAACGGTAGTAGTCCCAGTCGGAGACGTACTCGCGCGGATCGTTGACGTCGAGCCGGTAGACGAGCGCGCTGTTGCCGGTGAAGCCGCGGCGCCAGGCCGCCAGCCGCTTCGGCCAGCGCATCGGGGAGGAAGCGACGAGCTCGTTGCGGACGAGCCTGAAGCGGCGCGCCTGACAACGCAGCCACAGATCGAGCCCCCCGCGCGAGCGCCGGTTCGGCTCGATCCCGTAGCGGCGGAACAGATCGGCTGCGTCAGGGGATCGCACGAGGTTCCTGCATGGTTCGGCGGCCCGCGGTGAGGGTGGCCGCAGGCACTCGCGTCGATCCCGTGCCGGCGCCGCCCGGCGATCGACGGGACCCTTTCGCGCTAGCCGGACGCCTGGTGCGACGGATCGGACTGCTCGGACGCGACGCGGTGCTCGACCGCGAATACGGCCGCCTCGACGCGCGAGGTGAGTCCCAGCTTCGACAGGATGTGGCGGACGTGCAGCTTGACCGTGTCGTGGCTGATCGACAGCGCCTGCGCGATCGCCTTGTTGCTCTTGCCGGACGACAGGTGCTGCAGGATCTCGCGCTCGCGCTCGGTGAGCTGCCGGAAGTAGCTCTCGCGCGAGCGCTTCGTCTCGCCCGGCAGCAGCATGTCGACGAGCTTGACCGCCATCGTCGGCGCGACGACGACTTCGCCGCGCGCGGTCCGGCGGATCGCGTCGATCACGTCGTCGGGATCCATGTCCTTCAGCAGGTAGCCGCGGACGCCGGCGCGGAACGCGCGCGCGAGATCGTCCTGCGAGTCGCTCATCGTCAGCACGACGACCGGCGTCACGATTCCCTCGGCGCGGAGCCGCGTGAGCAGCCGGAAGCCGTCCACCGGCGACATCTTGAGGTCCATGACGGCGAGGTCGGGCTTCGTCGACGCCAGCAGCCGCACCGCCTCGTCGGCCGTGCCCGCCGTCCCGAGCACCTTGATGCCCGCGCGCTGCTCGAGCAGTTCGGCGAGTCCCCGGCGGCACAGTCCATGGTCGTCGATAAGGACGACGCTGATCGGATCGGTCATGGATAACGCTCCCCCAGGCTTGCCGCTGCCGCGGCATCGCGCACCCCCTCCAGGAGGGGGCGTGCGCCTCGGGGCGGCCCGTCGGCGCACTGACCATCGCGCCCCCCCATGCTTGCCGCGGACGCGGCTTCGTGCCCCTCCGCCGCGAGGACGCGTCGTCCGCCGCCGGGCGGCCCGTCGGCGCGGGACGACTCCTCGCGGCTCGCTCCCCGTTCCGCGAACGTCAGGC